>JARLGN010000580.1 GCA_031292775.1 Acidobacteriota bacterium
ACCGCTAGACCAAGGAATGTGGTATGTCACCAAGGTCATCAACGCGCTGGTGAAAACCCCCTACTGGGGCAACACCGCGATCTTTCTGACGTGGGATGATTACGGAGGGTTTTATGATCACGTGCCGCCGCCGGAGGTGGACGCCTACGGCTACGGGCCGCGCGTACCCATGATCGTCATTTCACCCTATGCCAAAGCCGATTATGTTTCCCACTACACCTACGATTTTACTTCCGTGCTGAAATTCATTGAGGAACGCTGGGGCCTTCCCCACCTCGCTGCCCGCGATGACCGCGCCAACGACATGCGGGATTGCTTCGACTTTTTCGCGCCGCCGCGCGCAGCGGAAGTGATTCCCGAGCCGCTCAATATCCATTCTCGCCTTCTGCCCGTACACATTACCTATCCGCCCTACATCCATCTTCCCAGCCAGGATCGCTCGATGCTGAAAGGCACGCAGAAGAAAGGAACGCAGGCAGTACCGTATATTCCCACAAAGGAGCACTAAGATTGCGCGGTGTTTAACAAATCCCCAGAGTGAGCCACAATGTCACTACTCTCGCCTCCCCTTTGCCGCTTTGGTTACATGCACATTCTTGCCCGATTGGCAGGTAAGATGCTGAGGAACGCTACGAATAGTGTCAAATCAAACGCGCGAAGAAGCGCGACCTTCATCTTAGATCTGCACTCTGTACCTGGCGAGGAGCTCCATTTATGGATCGGCGCAATTTTCTGAAGAAAAGTGGTGTGCTGGCGACTGCTTGGGCATCGGGAACGGGCTTTGGACATCTGCTCGCGCCCTTGCCACTCAACGCGTCTGACGGGGGCGATGTCGATGACAATCCCAACCTTGCCGACGCCATTTATGGGGCGAAGATAAGCGTCTCCTCAGTGCAAATGTCTCCCCCCTTCAGTTACAGGCCGGACAGAGTATTTGGCAACAATCTCAACACCTGCTGGGAAACCGATACGGAGACCCGCGGAGCTTGGCTGGAAGTTGCCTACCCGGAAGAAAAGACGGTGAACGAAATCTGGCTGCTGGCCAAACCCCTCCCCTACGATATCGACTTTGACCCCTACACGCGCGGGGGAAAGATGCAAACACCCCGCAAGGTAACGGTATCGCTCAGCGGGGGCGAGTCGGCCAGCGCGGATGTGAGCCAGTCCCGGAGTTTTCAGATCATTACCTTCCCTCAGCCGGTAAAGACCAAATCCGTTCGCGTCACGATTGATGAGGTCTGGGCGGAAGAAGGCCGTCAGGGAACGGGCTTCAGCAAGGTGCGGATTTATGCCCGGCCTCACACCAGCTCGTTTGAGATCTCCGTCTACAGCATGTACGACGTCCAGGGCGGAGTCCCGGTGCAATCCACCACGCTCATGGCCATCAATCCCGGCGTGGAAGTTCGTGACGCCCGATTGCAAATTTCGCGCGATGGGAAAGTCCTGATGACCATCCCGCTCGACACCCTGCCGGCAAAATCCGTCCTTCGTCAAAACATCTGGATTCCCTCCCCCTATGAAGACCAGGAGTTCGAGTTCACCATCAGCGATGGCAAGTCCGCGTTTAACGTCACACGAAAATTGAAAATGCCGGCCTATCACTCCTACTTTGACGGAGGGACGTTCGACCTGCTGACCACGAATCACAACGACCTCGGCTGGCTCGACACCCAGAAGGTCACCGCGGATTACCGCTCGGCGGAGTTGATCCTGCCGGCCATGGAGATCATGAAGGAACACCCCGAGTTCCGCTATTCCATGGAATCGGTCATCTACCTTACGGAGTTCCTCGATCGGCACCCGGAGAAGCGCGACGAGATGGCACAGTTGATGCGCGAAGGAAAATTCGTTTGGGGTGCGAGCTACGTCCAGAACCTGGAAGGTCACGTTGGTCCGGAGAAATTGGTGCGGCAGTTCTATCTGGGACGCCGATGGCTGAAGAAAAATTTCCCCGGCTGCGATACCGTTCACTATTGCAAAACCGATCCTCCCACCATGACCCTGCAGATGCCGCAGATCCTCAGCAAGGCGGGCATCAAGTATGTGCTGCAAGGGCGATTCCCCTGGGGTTTTTACAATTGGGAAAGCCCGGACGGATCGCGGATTTTTGTTTTTGCCATCCGCTACACTGACCCGCTGATCAATCCCAAGGGCAACCAAGGGTGGCTGCAATTCGCCAATGAACGCGAAGAGTACTACAGCACCCGCAAACTTCCTCCCCAGGTGATTTTTGATTTCAATTCGGATTACATTCCGCCACCGCCCTCCCTGCCTCCCTACGTGAAGGAGCAGAATGCGGCGATGAAGCGGTTTGCGGAAGCATGGAATAGCCACTACCACGCGCAGCCCAGCCGGCACATCAAACCTCCGGTTATCCGATTTGTACAGGCGCAGGAGACGGTGGAAGACTTTGTTCGCAAAGAGCCCAACGTCACTACCCTCAGGGGCGATTGGGCGCTGAATTGGGCGTACTACGACGAGCCTGGGCACCGCACAGGCTTGCTGGCGGGACGCGAGGGTCACAACCGAATTCTGGCGGCCGAACGATTGTATGCAGGCTTGATGCAAAAGGGCGATTCCGGCGCATACCCCACAAAGACTTTCGATGATGCCTGGCGGGCAAACTGCTGGCCGGACCACGGATGGGGTGGAAATAAGGGGACGGAAACCGACCGCTATTACATTGAGTCGTACATCAAATCGCGGACGGTGGCGGACCAGTTACTCTCCAGTGCCTCCGACCGGTTGGCGCGGGCCATTCCACGAAAGTCTGCCGAACAACCCACGCTGGTCGTCTACAATCCACTCTCCTGGCGGCGGACGGACGTGGCGCGATGCCGCGTGGCCAAACCCGCAGGATGGAAATCATTTCGCCTGCACGACTCTGCCGGCACGGAAATCCCCTACCAGCTTTCGCGCGACGCCTCAGACGAAGCGAATGCGGAAATCACCTTTATCGCTGACGATGTGCCTTCCGTAGGTTACAAATCTTATTATCTCGAGCCCGCGGATTCGCCGTTGCCCGCGGCGGAGACCGTTACCAGCAACACTCTGGAAAACGATTCCCTGCGCGCCGTCATTGGCTCCGGCGGCCTTTCCAGCCTTTACGATAAACGCCTGAAGGAAGAAATCCTGAAGACCGACAAGTTCTTTGGCGGTGAAGTCTTGCAGTTCACGGCTCCGGGCTTTGCTTGGGACGATCTTGAACAGGTCACCATGGAGGAATTTGAAAAAACCAGCCATCACGACTTCCATGCCGTGAATTCGGTGAGTGGTCAGGTCTTTGCCGACGCGATGCACGAGGCGCAGTTCAAACACTTCCGCTTGCAGCAGACGTTCCGCCTTTACCCGCGGCTCGACCGAATCGAGATGGACGTCAACATCCGCAATTGGGATGGCGCAAAATCGCGAGAATTGCGCGTGGCGTTTCCCATCAACTTGCCCACGGATTTCCGGCTGAGCTACGAGGTCCCGTTCGGCACGGTGGAAATGGGGAAGGACGAACTTGATATCTCCCTGCTGCCGGCTCGGGCCCGCGGATCATTTTCCTCCAAGCTCGATGGCGGGGACTTTGCTCTTCCCTTCCGCGAGGCCATCAACTGGGTCGACGCCTCTTCCGACCGTTATCAAAGGTTCGGCTGCCTCGCCGCCTCCAACTCCACGGTTCATCTTTTCGCTGACCAGACGGACAATCCAGTGGCCTATCCGGTGCTCCAGCATTCACTGCTTTCCACCCGGGAAAGCCAGGCATGGGACCCTCAGTACTGGTTTACCCAGGAAGGAAACCATAGTTATCGCATGGCGCTCTACCCGCATCACGGTGGGTGGCGCGAGCGATACCGGGAAGGCATCGCGTTCAATTACCCGCTGCTTGCCTTTATGGCTTCCGGCAAAGGTGGTGAGGGAAAGTCGCTGCCGCCATCAGATGAGTTCCTGCGTCTTGAACCCGCGAACCTCATCATGAGCGCGCTCAAAAAGAGCGAAGACGACGATTCCCTGGCACTGCGATTCTACGAAGCCGAGGGCCGATTCACGCGCGCCCACATACGACTCGCACGGCCCATTCGGAAGGCATGGCTCACAAACCTGATTGAGGAAGAACCTAAACCAATATCAGTCAGTGCCCAGGGCACGTTGGAATTCGACATCAAGCCTTGGGAAATTGTGACGTTGAAGCTCGGGGTGTGATGCCGACCGCAGTGTCTCAGTGCCTCAGTGCACGTCTCGTAGGGGCTGGGCTTGCCCTGCCCTTTCTGGGGCGGCTATGAACGCGGAGGGGACGGCAAGCCGTCCCCCTGCCTCGTCCGCGAAAATTCTCGCTAACAAAACAAGTATTTACAGCATTGCTTTAAAGGGGAATCACGTTCTCTCTGCTTCTCGGTGCCTCTGTGTCTCTGTGGTGAACTGCTTTTTCATGATACTTTCACAGATTGGTTCGAAGCAGGACAATGGTCTGCAATGAGGAGAAGGATGAAAAGTCGAAGAGACTTCTTGAAGCACGGAGCAGCAGTGATGGCGATTCTGCCCGGCGCGCGTTTACCGAAGGCCATGGCAAGCGAGGGAAATCGCGTAGCGGCGATAGCGGCCAGCAGCGGGGCGCCGCAATCAGCGCCGCCGGTTCCACCAATTATCGAAGAGATTGAGGGCAGCATGGGACCTGTCGTCCAACTGCCCGATGGCCGATTTCTCGCTGTATATCCGTGGGGGCGGCGTACAAAGGAATGGGACGACACCAGCATTCCCGAATACATATATGGCCGCTTTTCACCGGATGGCCTGGGCGGATGGGGTGAGCGCCAGGTGTTGTTCCCCTTCCCTCCCGGACCCGGCGCGGCAGGCCAAGGCATCACCTCAGGTGGAGCGCTGCCTCTCGTCACGCGGGAGGGAGTGGTACACCTTTTCGGAGTGCGCTTCACCGATTGGCCGAAAGGGCCCAATCCCAAAGCGAGCGAGGTGGTGAAGGGGCATTGTCACCTCTGGCACACCACCTCCCACGATAATGCCCGGACGTGGGAACCCCTCCGCGAAATCGATTACGGCCACACATACACCGGAGCACTCAACTCGTCGATCGAATTGAAGTCGGGGCGAATTCTGGTGGCGCTTTCCTATCACTCGCCCACTCGCGCCACAGGATTCTTTGTGAGCTACGTGGTCTATTCCGATGATGCCGGTAACACCTGGAAGAATTGCCGAAGCGATGTGACCGTGGATTGCGGCGGGAAAGCGGGAGAGTCCGGCGCCTGCGAGCCGGTGCTGATGGAACTCGAAGACGGCCGCGTCTGGATGATCATCCGCACCCAAACGGGATTCCTTTTCGAGTCATTTTCCGCGGACGGTGGGGAGACGTGGAGCCCCGCGCGGCGTACCATTTTTCGCGCATCCAACGCTCCCGCCGGGGTTCTGCGTTTAAGAGACGGCCGCCTGGTGCTCGCGTGGAACAACGAATTCGGCATACCTTTTCGCGATGGAATCAGCTACTCGCGGCAGTCGCTGGTCATGGCCATCCATGATGGCGGAATCTGGAAGGGGTATCGCGAACTGAATACGTTCGGCGCTGGCGATAATCTCGACGGATATGGCGGGATGCGCTATCCCTTTCTGGCCGAGACTCCCGATCATCATGTCCTGGTGGCGTATTCGGAAGACGGCAGGGCAAGCAGAAAGAAGCAGCAGTTTCGAGCCTTCGTCGACTATCGCCTGGTGCGCGTCGATCCCCGCTGGCTGCTGGAAACGGAGGCGCGGGAAGATTTCTCGCAGGGGTTACAGCGCCTGCAATTGGCGGCGACAAGCGGCACCGAGATTTTGCCGGGACCGGAAGGCAAGCCCGCGCTGAAAATCACCAAGCCTCGCGCCGATATGCCCAGCGGTTTCTGCTGGAATTTTCCGTTCGGAAGAAAAGGAAGCGTGAAGATTCGCCTGCGGACTGAGGCGGGATTCGGGGGAGTTTACTTCGCCTTGGCAGAGGCCTTCTTGACACCCTCCAACAACGCCGGCGGCAATTTTCGCGGCATGATCGATGCCGATGGCAAGGTGAAGGTACAGTATGTTTGCGGGCTTCCCTACGAGGATTCAAGCACGGTGCAGTGGGGAGTGGATGAGAATCGCAAATTCCAATTGGAGCAGGGCAAGATCCACGAACTCTTGTTGGAATGGAACTGCGACGACAACGTGGGCGGCATCAAGCTTGATGGCCATTACACGATGAATCTGGCCGGACTGGAATTGGCGCGAGGCATTTGCTATCTCCGCCTTTTCTCCGCCGCCACGAGCACTGACACGAATGGCCTTTGGGTGTTCAGCCTCGAAAGCAGATCAGAGCCCTAAAACCTGCCCATCTCCACATGAGGGCAAGGACAATTTGCCAACACATCTGCCGGATATCATAGTTTTTAGTAAATGGCTCTATTTTCATAATGTTATCAGGTCCCAGGCGGGTAAAAAGCCGTCCGCGGCCCTTTAGTTTCAAGAAGTTGCCAGGTCCGTGCCTTCTGCGCCGAAGGGACACAGAGTCGCTGGGCAATTCAACGGCATTAGGGGTCGGAAACCATGGGCCATATAGATCCCGTCGAGCGCAAGGCGCACAGCCTCTGCCAGCCCTTACAGCTCCAGAACCAGCACCGGAGACTACATTGGATACTAGCCTATTGCGGTATTTTTGTCAAGAATAATTAACGCCCGAGGTTCACGGCGTATCGGCTTGAATTGGGTTATACTGTCGGCCGGTCAAGTCCGCGGAAAGAGATGACCGCCATCTCAAACCAACTTCAGCAGGTCGTTAATTTCTGAAAATGAGCACATGCCTTTTGCGTAAAATCCAAACTTTTTGCCACACCCCCGAGGTCCTTTAATGAAGAAGATCGCCATTTTACTCATCATGATGTTCCCCCTCCACTGGGCTCTATGCGCCCCCCCTCGGCGGATTGAGGGATGCTCCGTCGCGTCCATCCAGGGAGACGTTGTCACCCTTCATTGCCGGAACAATGCCCAGGTACGCTTGCAGGCCGTGACACCCACGATGCTGCGAGTGCGCGTCTCCGCTGACGGCAAATTCGCCGAATCATTGCCAGAGCACTGGGGCTTCGTAAACAACAAGTGGCCGGCGTTCGCCATCAAGACCAAAGCCAGCAAGGAAGCCCTGTGGATCGAGACGCCCAGCGTGGAGATTCGAGTGGACCTTCAGCAGTTTGGCCTGGCAATCAAAGATGCCGCGGGTCATGACATCTTCAAGCAGACTGGTTTGGACTATGGCGAATCCAGCGCGTTGCAAATGGAAATGGCCGAGGATGAGCACTTCTATGGTCTGGGATTCCAACGGATCGCTCTGGACATCCGCGGGCACAAGCTGGACTGGTGGCGCGAATTCCGTTGGAAGGAAGCGACCGTTCCCTTCTTCATGAGCACCCGCGGCTACGGGTTTTACTCCAACAACACGTGGCGGCATACCTTTGATTTCACTGCCAAGGCCAACTACTCAGTCTCTGCCCGCGGCGGGGAACCGGATTACTACGTGATCTACGGCCCCACGCTCAAAACCATTCTCGACCGCTATACCGACATTACCGGGAAACCCCTGCTCGCGCCCCGATGGGCTTTGGGCGTGGGATTTCAGTCGCGGTACCTGGCAGATCAAAAGGAAACGATGGCTGTCGCTGAGGGATTTCGCCGCGAAGACCTTCCCATCGACTGGATTGGATTGGAGGGTGGGTGGGAAGACGTCCCCTACACCATGAAGTGGGTTTGGGGCTCAAAGCGCTTCCCCGATCCTGATGGCATGATCAAATCGCTGGGCGCAATGGGAATCAAGATGGGCCTTTGGGAATCGGGAAAGGCTCCCTTTTCCGGTTATACGGACCCGGAGTTGCGCAAGAAATGGTACAGCCCAAGGATTGATGGGGCCCTCAATAAAGGAATCAAGTTCTTCAAGCAGGATGATCCCTATCCGCGCATGATCGAGAGCACGGAATGGCTTCCGCCGGAACCAAACTCCGGCCTGCGGGGATCGGGCGACCTTTCGGCCGGCGAAATGACCAATGTGACGA
>JARLGN010000082.1 GCA_031292775.1 Acidobacteriota bacterium
CATCATTGCATCCACCCGCACGGTAGCGGAAGGCGTAAAAACCACCACCGCCACCGTCGCGCTGGCAAAGAGGCTGCGCGTGGAAATGCCCATTACCCACCAAGTTTACAGAATTCTGGAGGGAGAGGTCTCCCCCCGCGAGGCCATCCGCGAACTGATGGAAAGATCGCTGAAGGAAGAGTGAGGAGAGGTATCAGGTGTCAGGTACCAGGTGCCAGGAATACCTTAACCGGTTTACTGATATTGGGTACGTTCGCCGAACACCCATCCCGACGCATGGCTATTTCCCTGACACCTGAGACCAGGCACCCGACACCTAGCATTTAGTTTGCCTGGGCGACGCTGCTTTTGCTGCAGAATTGGTCAAAAGCCTTGGTCAGGTCTTCCGCAATTCCATAAGGATCTCGCCCTTCAATATCCTTACGCTCAAGCATGAAGACCACCTTGCCGTCGCTAAGCAAGGCAATGGAGGGAGAGGAAGGCGGGTAGGGTGTGAAATAGCTGCGCGCCTGGGTGGTGGCATCGATGTCCTGGCCCGCAAACACCGTAGCCAACACTTCCGGGCGCGCTTCGTTCTCCAGTGCCATGGCAACGGCCGGCCGGGCACGTCCCGCCGCGCAACCGCAGATGGAATTGACGACCACCAATACCGTGCCGGTGTCTTTCGTCAACACCGTGTCCACATCGCCCGGGGTGCGCAATTCCCTAAAGCCAATGCGAGTGAGTTCTTGCCTCATGGGCTGCACAAATTCTTCTGGATACATTTAGGTCCTCCTGAAAGGCCCGGTCTGCCAACCTTGAGATCCCTCTTCCGGGACAAATTTCGGTCTCAAGTGGCGCACTGGGCGTCTCTCAACTACATATGATTTTGGGTTGCCCTGTAAACAACCAGCCAGCATTATAGCATCATCTCGTAAGCTTCGACGGAAGGGTGACCTGTTCGCTCAAGGATCGCGATAGAGGCTGCCGAAAAATTCGCAGAGTTGTCTCCTCGCGGCAACAGCCCATCCTTATTTCGACACAATTTGATCCAGGTCAAATGCCATGGTGCCGGGTTTTCACTTCCTATTGATTTCAAATGCGCAATTGCCTAAAATATGACGATAGGGCGCACATGAAACAGAAGAGAACCCGCCTCCGGATCCTTTACGTCATCCTGCTAATCCTGATTGGAATCACTGTAGGCCCGCTTTGGTTCTACGGGTCCAAGATGATGTCCATGAATCGGGAACGGATGGAGACGCAGGAAGGCATTCTCCAGACAATCACCTCCCAATCGCTGTCCCGGGTCATTTCCCTCTACATGGAAAGCCTGAATCAGCAGTTGAAGGAATTCTTTGACGCCGTGGTGCCACTGGCGACGCGTATTTCTGCTGCCAAATATTCCACGGACTCGGGTCTGCGAGTGGCGCTGGAGGGCTTCGTGGCGGATCGACCGGCGGTTCTCTATGCCACAGTCCTGAATAATCAAGCACGCGGAATCGACGCTCGGGCTCAGAACTTCAACTTAGGAGGCGACCCTTTTTTGCGCAAATCCCTGGAGGCCGCTTTCACCGCCGCCCAACAGGGACAAGAATATCGAAGCAACCCCATTACCGTACTGGGATCCGCACGGAACGAAGTGGTCATGGTGATGGCGGAACCCATCCGGCAAAAGGAACAGTTCCTGGGAATGGTAGCTGCCGTCGTCACCCTTAAACCTATTACCCAGGAATTAGTGGACGCCAATGGGCGGTCCGGTGGTTTGGAAGCATACGTAGTGGATAACGCCGGCCGGCTGGTTACCTCGTATGATCCCGACAAAATTGCGGGAATGGATATGGTAGCCATTCCCATCGTGCAGAAGTTCCTCGATTGGCAAGGGCGCGCGCGTGTGGCGGAAACATCTGCGTTTCCCTTACAAACGGGCAACCAGGTGGTAATGATGCTCGGCACCTACTCGCCCACGCAAAAGTTGGGATGGGGTGTAATCGTCCAGAGGAAAACGAGCGAAGCCTACGCCACCGTCACAGAAATGCGCCGCCAGACCATCCTATGGGGCTTGCTGATGGTGGTGCTCGCCATTGTGGTGGGCTTTCTTGCGGCCAAGACAATTACCTATCCCATTGACTTACTCACACAAACCGCTCGATCCATCGCCCAACGCGACTTTACGCAACGCGCAGAGATTCGCAGCCGTACCGAAATTGGCGAACTCGCCGCCACCTTCAATCAGATGGCTGAGGACATTCAACGCTACATTGGCAATCTTAAAAGTGCTTCGGAGCAGAACCGCCAATTGTTTATCGACTCTATTGAAATGATCGCGGCTGCCGTCGATGCCAAGGACCCGTATACCAAGGGTCATTCCGGCCGGGTTTCGCAAATCTCCGTAATCCTGGCGCGTGAGTTGGGACTGCCGGACGAGGAAGTGGACAAGATTCGCGTCTCCGCTACCCTGCACGACGTCGGCAAGATCGGCATCGAAGACCGCGTTCTCAAGAAGCCAGGCGTCCTCACCAATGAAGAATTTGAAATCATGAAGCGGCACACGGTGATGGGATATGAGATCGTCCGCCAGGTTAAGCAACTCAACGAAATGCTGCCGGGTATCCGCTGGCACCATGAGGCACTGAATGGCCGTGGCTATCCTGACGGTGTGACGGGCGATGAGTTGCCGCTGATGGTGCGCATCATTGCGGTCGCGGATACGTTTGACGCCATCACCACCGACCGGCCCTATCATGTGCGATCGGAATTCCCTAAGGCTCTTGAAATCCTCCGCAAGCATGCCGGCACCAAGTATGACCCCATCGTCGTTGACGCCATGGATTCGGCTCTGGCCAAAGGCAGCCTAGCCAAGTTCGAAACGCGCCGGCGAGAGGTGGCCGCTGCTCCTCCCGACCCGGTTGGCGCACCCCAACCTTGACACCCTATATCCTGAGTGCCTAAGCCTCCTGGTTTCGCCCAGGCGAATCTTGAGGGATTTCGTCCGCCGATTAGAAGCTGAACATTACCTGAAAGTCGATCTGGCGGTTTCCGCCGCCGGGGGGGCCGAAGCCCGATCCCAGCGAGTTCGACTTGCCGAAAAGTGGCGAACTCAGTTGGCCAACCGGCGTTCCCAGATTCACGATGTTGAAGGCGTTCATTGCCCCCACACCCAAGGTCAGGTTGTATCGATAGCTTACATTCTGCCCTGGGGGGCCCCCACGTCCGCCGCTGCTGCTCAGCCCACCGGGGCCAAGCCCTCCGCCGGGGCCGCCACCCCCGCCAGGCGGAGGCCCACCACGTCCTCCACCCGGTGGCGGCCCCATTGGACCCCCAAGGGTTCTGGTTTCGGTTTTCCGCCCCAGCCCGATCGTCTTGGATAATCGGAGGTTCAGTGAAAACTGGCCCGGCCCGGTTCCATAGTTGATCGGAATGACCTTCTCGCCGGCTTGGGGATTGGTATCAAACGTCCCCCACGGTGTCTTGACGATATTTGTTCCCGTAGCTCCAGCGGCAGCGTAGGCGGGCCGATCGTTAAAAATGGAATCACCGTTATTGTCCTGCCCGGTTGTGATGTTGAACGGCGATCCCGAGTTGGCAATCATAAACGGACTTAGGCGGAATCCTCTAAGTAGTGAAAAAGATCCTCCCAGGAATAAACGGTGTCTAACGTCAAATGCGGCGCGGCCATAATCCAATGCAACATCATAAGAATTGGCGGGGAAAGAGCCGACACCCGAGGTGTTGCTCTTGGCGAAATTCAGCGAGTAAAACCCGAATAAGGCGACCTTGGTGCCCAGATGGAGATTTAAGTTCGTGATGACCTGGTTCTGATTGAACAGGCCCACCGACTCGTATTGGTAAAGGTTTCCCACATCGCCAAAGGGCCGGGTGCCGGCGGACGCCGTGCAGGTGGTATCTCCGGTGGCGCAGGAAACGAAAGTGCCGGGAAGCGGCGCGTTGATGTTCCTGGTCATTAGCTGATGAACGCCATGCGAGTTGAGGTAGGTAACCGAGACCGTGGCGTTCTTCGTAACTTGCCGCTCCACTCCTGCCGCGCCCTGGACAGTGTAAGGCGCCCGCAAATTGGGATCGATCTGATAGGTCGTGTTCGCGGTCTGGCTGGCGGACATCTGCGCAAGAGCGCTCGAGAGCGGAATGTTGGGAAAGAAGGCGGGATCCATAACGATATATTGCGTTTGGTTCACGCCATTCAACCGTTTTGCCTGGAGGACCTGACTTTCCTGAAACCGGTCATAGAAAACGCCGAATCCCGTGCGAATGACGGTCTTGGCGCTTTTGCCATGGCCGAGCGCCCAGGCGAATCCCACACGGGGGGCAAAGTCGGTGCGATCGTGAATGGAATTTTGCGTCTCGTAACGCAGTCCGATGTTGAGTGACATGTTGGACCGAAGTCGCCATTGATCTTCGGCGTAGAGCCCCAAGTCAACCCAATTGACACTCGACAAGGGATTCCCGGCTGTAAGCGAGAACTGGGTCGCGCCGCTCGCCTGGCAGACGCTTTGGCCGGCTGCCTGACAGGCTGTGATTGCGGTCTCGGCGGACTGATAAGCCGCCAGCGATGCGAAAGTGAAGGTCCCGTTGAAATTCCCCGTAGAGCTATTCCGTTCGTTCACGTCCCGAACCCTCCCACCGAACGTGAAGTAGTGTTTTCCATTGGTAATGGAAGTGAGGTTGTGAATTTCGACGTGGTTCTCCGTGTCCAGGACCTTCCCTTGGCTATTTCCCCCTCCCGTGAACGCTCCCTGAACCTGCACGGTAGCCTCCTGGTTCAAGGGAAGTTGATTATTGGTGTCATGCACAAACTCCAGCCGAATATCATTGACGGCACGCGCGCTGATGATTTGCGAATCGCTGATCTGGATGTTGTGCTCCGTTTGGTGTGTGTCGTAGCCTTGCGCCGCCAGTGAGAACTGGCCGATTCCGTTATTTGTGCTGTTGCCGTGGAAGAACTGATAGCGCGCGGTAAGCGTGTTGTTGGGGGTCAGTTGGTAATCCAGCCGGGAGCTTACATTCGTGTTCGTGTTGCGATTGGGCACCGCCTGGCTGAATGACGTTTGCTGAAGATCCGAATCCAGGATCACGGCGCTGACCACCGAATTTCCCGCCATATCCCGGCGCCCGCCGTCGAGAAAGATGGAGGCCTTCTTGCTGAGGGGTCCCCCCAGGCTTCCATCCATGAATTCCCGATGGTAGCCTGGCTCCTGGGTGGCAAAGGGGTTTCGCGAGTTGAGCGCGGAGTCGTTAAACATGCCCATTCCCTGCCCGTGCCATTTGTCTGTGCCCGGCTTGGTGAAAATCTCGATGCGCCCGTATCCCAGCTTGTCATACTGCGCCGAGAAGGGATTCTGATTCACGCGAATTTCCCGGATGGAGGATTTCGTGGGAAGCTGGCCACCCGTGAATCCGTCAATATAGATCTCCCCGCCATTCGGTCCAGCGGCAGGACCGGCCAGTGCCTGAAGTTGCGACGCCAACTCGTCGGGGTCATCTGAAAGCGCCTCCAGGTCCTTACCTTTCAGCACCAGCGCGCTGGCGTTGTTCTCCGCCTGGACGCTGACATTGGCACTATTTTCTTTCACCGTGATCTGCTGCTTCTCCAGCACCACAACCAGTTGCGCATTGACAGTCTGCGTCTGGCCGGGGGCGACAGCCACACCCGTTTTTTCGAAGTTGGCGAACCCTTTGAGTTGAATGTGGATGGTGTAGGAACCAGGGGCCAGGTGGGGAAAAACGTAGCGGCCCTCTTCGTTGGTTTGCGCATCGTGGGAGGTGCCGGTGGCATCGATTGCCACGACGGTTAATGCTGGAATCGCCGCGCCGGATGAGTCTGTGACCTGCCCGCGCACGGTTCCTGAGTCCGACTGCGCAAGTCCCCAAGTTGCCATCAGGAGCAGTGCCATGGCGACAAGAAGCGAACGGTGAAAACAATTTCGTGAAACTGACATTTCGAAAACCTCTGGTCCTTTGACTCCCCTTGTTGGTGGAGTAGGCCGCTTCCACTGGCCCCAGTGCTTTTCACTTAAGCTGACTGGTCCCAACTCGACCCCCTCGCCCCCAAGGGAGCGAGGGGCGAGGTAATTTGAATCTGCTCCCCTCGCCCCCTTGGGGGAGAGGGTGGCCTGCAACCGGCGTTTTCATCAGCCGGGGCGGGACGGGTGAGGGGGTCGCCCAACAACCATTTTCCACCTATTGCCCTAAATCCCATTAAGTGAACAATATTGGAGCTAACGCCCCGGAGGCTGACCCGGGGCAGTAACCTCCTGGGGAATTGCTCTTGGCTCGGCGGCTTCCGGGGCAAATCGTAGGTCGGGCGTGCTAGAGCCGGAGGTGTCGTGGGAGATAAAGGGCTTCGCGCTGTCGTCCGGATAATTATCCGGCAGCCGAATGACCCGTGGCGTCAACATCACCAGCACCTCAACATCGCTGAATTCTTTATGGTCCTCGGAAAAGAAATAGTGCAACAGGGGGAGGCTGCCCAGACCCGGGATTCCCTGCACCTGCGACGTCTGTGTGCTCTGGAGCAGGCCGCCCAAGAGGTTCACCTCGCCTTCCCGCAATCGGATATCGTGCTCAATCACCCGCTGGCCGAAAGTGGGCTCACTGACACCTCCGACGGTCATGTCAGCACCGAGTGAGGAGATTTCAATCTTGGCGTGAAGCGCCACCTCGCCGGTCGCCAACAGGTGGGGTGTCAATTCCAGGTTCACACCCACGTCCTGGTACTGAAACTGCGTGCTGGCCAACAAGCTACTGGAAGAGCTTGAGGTACTTGTGAGGGAAGGAAGGAAGCTGCCGGTGGCATAGGGAACACGGCATCCGATCTTCAACTTGGCAGTTTGGCCGTCCGTGGCCCGCACTTGTGGGCTTTGCAGAATATGAGTCTTGGAATCGTTCAAGACCGCCGTGGCGTAAGCACTGGGCAGGACTGCGGCGTAATCACGATAACTTAAGGAGCCAAGCTGCACGGTGGTGGCAGTCGACGACGACGAAGAGCTGGCCGTGGAAGGCGAGAAAGCCACGGCGCTCGCCAATCCCGGCGTAATTGTTCCACTGGAGGAAATCGTGGCGGGCGTCAGCCCCAA
>JARLGN010000581.1 GCA_031292775.1 Acidobacteriota bacterium
AGCGCCTGTTCTCCTCCGGCGCAAATTGCCGGCAAGAGCAATAATAGGCATCCGAAGACGCCAGGAATCACATAGCGAACTCGGCGTTGAAAGAACATTGCTTCCTCCTGCGGGGATATTCTCGGCCAGACGGATGTAATGCTGCCCCGACTGATAAGATGCCAAAAAACGTTCAGCAAGTCATCCGACATCTTACGGCTGGGGGCTTGGCGGCACTATGTTCCAATTAGGGCAGCACGCAATTGCCGCACAGACGCCCATGTGCCTGCGGCGCACCACTGACGACGAAAATGCGCGCAGCGCCTTGGAGTGCGGCCGCGAAGCTGCCGCCTTTCCATGGACTTGATCTGAAATTGCGAGATGTCGGTGGTAGTTGGTACTACCGCATTCCAAGGCGGTAGCTGCTGCGACCGCACTCCATCAAGGTGCCTTTGGCACAGTTATTTTCATGACCGCACGGGGCAAAGCCCCTTCCATCCCCACGCTCTCCACCTAATCTGGACAGGCGTGGGACCAGTTCAGGTCGTTTACGAATTAATAAGCCAAGAAACAACGTTAGGTCATATAATGCCTCCCCCCGAAGAGCGTCCCGTACGGGAATGGCTCAATGAGGGCGCATCGGGGGCATGTATCGCACGAAGGCTGTTATTGCAGGGGAAGACCGATGAGTGAATCGTTACCATTCTGGTTGGCATTGACGCGCATCGACGGGCTGGGAATTCGGGGCTGCCACAAGCTCATCGAACATTTCGGGTCGCCGCAAGCAGCTTATATGGCGTCACTGACCGAACTGGAGAGTTGCGGCGTTCCAGCGCGGGTGGCGCAGGCAATTTTTGCTCAAGCCGCTCTTAAAGATGCCGAAAGAGATGTGCAGGAAGTCGCCAAAGCGGATTGCGTGCTGATCGCCTTTGACAGCGAGGAATATCCTCCGCTGCTCAAGCAGATTCCCGACGCGCCGCTGCTGCTCTATGTGCGGGGCGACGTCAAGGTGCTCTCGCAGTTTGCGGTGGCCATCGTCGGATCGCGACGGCCCAGCGCCTACGGCAGCTCGGTAGCGCACCGCCTGGCGCACGATTTGGCGCAGCGCCAACTGGTGGTGGCCAGCGGACTCGCCCGCGGCGTGGATTCCGCAGCGCACCGGGGAGCGCTGGAGGCCAAGGGGAAAACCGTGGCCGTGCTGGGTTCCGGCCTCGATGTCATTTACCCCCGCGAGAACAAGAAGTTGGCGGATGAGATCGCAAAATCCGGGGCGGTAATTTCCGAGTTTCCGCTGCGCACGAGCCCTTCGCCGGAGAACTTCCCCATCCGCAATCGAATCATAAGTGGATTATCGCTGGGAGTGGTGGTTGTGGAGGCGGCGGAGTACAGCGGATCGCTGATTACGGCGCGCCTGGCGCTGGAACAAAACCGCGAAGTCTTTGCTGTGCCTGGAAATATAACTTCCGCCCAAAGCTTCGGTCCCAATCATCTAATCAAGCAGGGGGCGAAGCTGGTGGACCAGTGGATGGACGTGGTGGAGGAGTTCCCGTCCGAGGTGCGCATGCAACTGATGCCGCCCGCGGAGGTCACAGAAACAGTACCGATGGGCGCGGAAACCGCCTCGCTTTTCCAGACTTCGCTGACTCCTGACCAGAAAGTGGTATTCGATGTCTTGCGCGCTGACCAGACATCATTTGTGGATGATATTGTGGGCGCCGCGCAGATGCCTCACCCGCGGGTTCTGGGGGTTCTGCTGGAGCTGGAGATGAACGGATTAATCCGGCAGTTGCCGGGAAAGAACTTTATCCGTAAACTGTAGGCCAAGGGAATCATCAACAAGAGTTGACAGCTTACAGTTGACAGTTCACAGTTTACCGTCGTCAGCTAGAGGCTTATCAGGCTGCGGAAAAACTCGTCACTACGGGTAAGGAGTCTATTGCTGGTAACCACCCCGTCCGTCGGCTGACGGACACCCCTCCTGAATCAGGAGGGGAGTTTTAAGGGCTCCCCTCCTCAGATGAGGAGGGGTGGCGCGCCGAGCGACGGGGTGGTGCTGATCCGGGAAAGTGCTGACAACCGCAGCACCAACACGTTTTCCCACAGCCTGTTATGTCCAACGGATTTAGAGAGGATTGTCAGTTGTAAACCGGAGAAAGTTGACAGTTAGCCGCCCAACAGTTCACAGTTAACTGTCAGTTGTGAGCTGTCGGCTGTAAGCTGCGGCACAAATGTTTGGCAAAGGCCCAAGGAATTATGAGTAAATCGCTAGTTATTGTGGAATCGCCGGCCAAGGCGAAAACCATCAACAAGTATCTCGGATCTGACTTCCTGGTGAAGGCCTCCATGGGACATATCATGGATCTTCCCAAGAAAGAGCTGGGGGTTGACGTCGAACACGGCTTCCAGCCGACGTACATCCACATCCCCTCGCGCAAGGATGTTATTTCCGAACTCAAGGCGGCGGCAAAGAACGCTGATGCCGTTTACCTGGCCGCTGACCCTGATCGCGAAGGCGAAGCCATTTGCCAGCACTTGCATGAGCTGCTGAACTCCAGCAAGAAGAAATTCTATCGCGTGCTCTTTAACGAAATTACCCGGGACGCCGTCCGTGAGGCGTTCGAGCATCCCCGCGAAATTGATGCGCATTTGGTGGACGCGCAACAGGCGCGCCGCATTCTGGACCGCCTGGTGGGCTACCAGGTAAGTCCCCTGCTCTGGGACAAAGTCCGGCGCGGAATCTCCGCCGGGCGTGTGCAAACCGTCGCATTGCGGCTGGTTGTGGAGCGCGAGAGGGAAATCCAGGCCTTTATAAAGAAGGAGTACTGGACCATCACCGCCACCGTGGCCGGCAAGAAACCTCCGGCCTTTGAAGCGCATCTGGCGAAATACCAGGGCAAAGACATTGAGATCCCCGACCAGGCAACGGCCGATCGGGTTACCGCCGCGATTAAGGCTGCCAACCTGGTGGTCCAGTCGGTCATCACGAAAGAGAAGCGGAAATTCCCCGTCCCGCCCTTCATCACCAGCAAGCTACAACAGGAAGCCGTACGCAAGCTGCGGTTTTACGCCAAGAAAACCATGACGGTGGCACAGCACCTTTACGAAGGCGTCGAATTGAAGGACGAGGGCGCCGTTGGCCTCATTACTTATATGCGTACCGATTCCACCCGCGTGTCGGAAGGCGCGCTGACCGCGGCGCGGGGTTACATCCAGAAGACCTTCGGAAACGATTATCTGCCGGCGGAAGCCATCCACTATAAGAGCAAGAAGGGCGCACAGGATGCGCACGAAGCCATTCGTCCCACCGACGTTTTGCGCACACCCGATTCTTTGCGCAAGGTTCTGGGCCCCGATGAATACAAACTCTACAAGTTGATCTGGCAGCGCTTCGTTGCTTCGCAGATGAATCCTGCGATCTTTGACCAGACCACCATTGACATTGCGGCGGGCGATTATACGCTGCGCGCCACGGGCTCCGTGGAGAAGTTCAGCGGCTTCCGCAAGGTCTACGAAGAAGGCAAAGACGAAAAAGCGGAGATGGAAGAGGACGAGGAACTGAAGCTCCGTCTGCCGCAAGTGGCGGAGGGCGAACCCCTGACGCTGAACAAATTGCTGCCGGAGCAGCACTTTACCGAACCGCCGCCGCGCTTTAACGAAGCGACCCTGGTAAAGATGCTGGAGGAAAAGGGCATCGGACGCCCCTCGACTTACGCCAGCATTCTTTCCGTCATCCAGAACCGCGAGTACGTGGAGAAGAACCAGGGACGCTTCTATCCCACCGAACTCGGCATGTTGGTCAACGACATGTTGGTAAAAAACTTCAGCGATATCTTCGACGTCGCTTACACGGCGCGCATGGAAGAAGAATTGGACGACGTCGAGGAGGGGAAACTTTCCTGGATCGACGCGTTGAACGAATTCTATACGAAATTCACCAAAGACCTGCGCCTGGCTGAAGTCGAAATGGTGGACATCAAGGGCGAAGGCATTCCCACCGACGTCAAGTGTGAGAAGTGCGGCAAGCCCATGGTGATCCGCCTGGGCCGCAACGGGCAGTTTATGGCCTGCACCGGCTACCCCGAATGCGACGGCACCAGCGACCTGCCGCCCGATCTCGCCGCCAAGTACGCCAACGCCGGGCCGCCCGCGCCGGAAATCGCCGCGGAGAACTGCGAGAAATGCGGCAAGCCCATGATCGTGAAGCGCGGCCGCTTTGGCTACTTCGTGGCTTGCACCGGCTACCCCGAATGCAAAAGCACCAAGAAGATCGTGATGAAGGAAGGTAATGCCACGGCAGTGGGCGATCAACCGCTGGAAGAAAAGTGCCCCGACTGCGGCAACCACCTGGTGATCAAGCACGGCCGCTTTGGGCAGTTCACCGCGTGCAGCAATTACCCCACGTGCAAATACGTGAAGCGCGAAACGCTGGGAATTCCCTGTCCGGAAAAAGGGTGCACGGGTGAGATCGTGGTGCGCCGCACCCGGTTCAAGAAGACGTTTTACGGTTGCAGCCGCTACCCTGACTGCAAATTCACCTCCTGGGATAAGCCCGTTGCCGAACCCTGCCCCAACTGCGGGTCGCCGATCCTGGTGGATAAATTCGACAAGAAGACCGGAGAGACCACCCGCCATTGCCCCAACGAAGCTTGCAAGTACGAGCGCGCCGTAGCGTAAGCCAATTTTGGATTTTCGATTAAGCAAGCAGGCGTAGCGCGGACCTGAGCGACAGGTCTGCGCGGGCACCTGAGTGACGGACCCCGCAATCAGAACAGAAGCAAGAACACAACCAAGCAATCTCATGTGTTTCTTCGTCCTCTGTTCAAGCCCGCGTAGCGGGCGAAAGATCGTCACTCGTGTCCAAAATAGATCGCGTCAAGTTGGGAATGAGGTGCAGCACAAGCGCTCGCTATGCGGTGAAGCTGGGTTTCTTTCGCACGCTGGCGGTCAAGCCAACCTGTTTCTAGCGGAGATCGAGGGAAGACATCTCCC
>JARLGN010000582.1 GCA_031292775.1 Acidobacteriota bacterium
ATACTCCCCCATGATTTCCCACCCACGGCGGGATGAGTATTCACGCAACTCCGCCAACTGCATTTCGGGGTGCTGACCGTTCAAGGTGGATACTCTGGCGTACAATCCTGCTCGCATAATTCATTGTTCTCCTTTTTGCCGTCCCCTCATGCCAGGCACTCGACTGGGGCTAGCACCGCCGCTGGATGGAACTCGCCGACATGTGGTGGTTCGCCCTTCATTGCCGCTCTGGTGAAGCGCACCACACTGGCCCGGCTTACGCCATACTTCTTCGCCACAGTGGTTAGCGACAGCCCGGAACGGCGGTCATGGGCGAGGGCTTGATGGTCTATGTTGAGCGGTGCCCGGCCAAGCCGGAAGCCTTCGAGCCGCCTTCGAACCATGCCCTGGCGGATACGCTCACGAATCAAGGCACCCTCAAGCTCACCGATGCACCCAACCAAGGTCAGAAAGAGCCGCCCCGTCGGCCCGGTGGTGTCGATGGACTCCTTGACAGAGATGAACTGGACGTTGAGGCTGTCAATCTCGTCGAGGACTTGGAGAAAATGGCGGGTGCTTCTGGCAATGCGGTCGAATCCGGTCACCAGCACAACCGAGAACTTACGGCGACGGGCGTCGGTCATGAGGGCGTCAAGCCCCGGTCTCCGTGCCTTGGTGCCGGAATTTCCCAGGTCTTGATACTCGCCGACCACCTCAAACCCACGCTTCGCAGCAAGCTCACGCAACTGGTGAAGCTGGTTCGAGATGTGTTGGGTCGGAAGTGAAACCCTGGAATAGATTGCGGCTTTCATCTAGGCGGCTCCTTTGTGTTCAGGATTGGGGTCGGGCTGTCGGGCGCATCCTTGCGGCTTCCGGCACGCCCGGCGACCTCAGGGGGACTGACCAAAGACTCAGGAGGTCCCATTAGTAACATACCTTCGGGAAATGGATTTTTCGGGGGATTCTGAGCCGTCCGGCGAAAATACTAACCAGAAACCACGGGAGTGCATCGGCGGGCACGGTTCCCGGAGGCAGGGGGTCTTAGGCGAATCTTTCCGTCTCATCTCCGAAGCCGACCACGACGCAATCAGCCGCCCTCACGGGCCACCGTCCCCCTCGTCCGTCGCGAACCCTGTACCCGTCGTGCAGGCAGCATAGAGATCCAGGGTGGTAGTTCACGGCGACGATTCGACCGCCGAACTCCTCCGCTATGTCCTGCGGCAGGTTGTTCCGTAGCAGCCCATCGCAATCGGGCAGCTTGATGCGCCGCCTGCGCCAGTCGTGCGGAATCCTCCACAGGTGGCCGGACGGCCCTCTCCAGAAGGCCTTTGGTACTTCGCCAGGCACAACGCTCACTTCAATGTGGGCTATTCCCCGAGTACCTTCTGAGGCTGACTTATCCGAAATGTTTATGTCACAGAGGTCCCACCAGGTCGGCGGGTGCAAGATTTCGAGCCAGCTCGCCTCGTGCGTGACCTCGTAGCGGCTGGCCTCAATCACGGGCGAGACGCCGCCTGAGAGCCAGTGCCGGGGCAGCCTCCAAACTCTGCCGTCCGGGTCCGTGAACAGGACCCGTACAGGCCAGTGGTCATTCCATGCCACGCCCTGCTCGTCGATTAGCATCGGCAAGCCATCTGGAGGGTCGTCCAGGTCAAGGCGCAGCGCCATCGGCGGCACTTCGGGAAGGACCTCGACAGCCACATTCTGGCCAGTCAGGCTGGCTGACATTTCCTGGGGCAGGTTTATCTCTTCCAGCCGAAAGCAGTCCGAAGGAAGAGTGAGTTCACCTTCTTGCGACGACATCGACGCTCCTTGGGGTGTTTCCCGTCCGTAAATCGCAGCCTTTTTCATTAAAGCGACTCCTTCACGCTTCTCAGCAAGATGGGATTGGGTTCAATCGTGCGCAGCTTTCCGACTTCCACCAGGGCGGCGTCGATATTCTCGCAGCCCACCACATGCATCCATGCAGCCGCAATGACCGGAGCACGGTTCACACCTTCAAGGCTATGAACAAGAACAGTTCCCCAGCGGATGTTTTCCGCTATGGCGTCGATGATTGCGTCCAACCTGCCGACCGGAACGGGCCGGTCATCACGGAGCGGGAAATAGAGATAGTTGAGACGGGGCGCTCGCTTCTTCGTTGTCTCCCGGCAGAGGGTGACCACCGTGGAAATTTTGTGAGGATTGGACTCGGCGAGCGCCTCGGCGTCGCCAATCCCTCCAACGAACAGCCTTTCCCATACTTGCGTCAAGCTCATAAATGGTGCCCTCTCTCCAATCCCTCGCCTTTGGCCATTGGCGGGGGTCGCCCGTGATAACCCGCACTTTGAAAGGCCGCTTTTTCATCTGAATCATGAGGCTTCGGCCATTGTCCCAGTCGATTTCCGCATGTGCGATTTCAAAGACAGTCGCTTGGCGGCTCACTCTCAGCCATCGTCGGTACATGACGGAGACTTTTTCGAGGGCAGTCTCAGGGGCGTCAGCCAAGACGATGACGCTTGTTCCCAAGGCACTTGGGTGCTTCTCGAAGTTGGCGGCATACAGGCGAGGCGTTTTGCCGCAGAGAGTGGTTTCACATTAATGATATACCTTGGGCCGGGCCGTTTTTCGGGGGGAAGTTGAAAGGAATTTGAGGATTAGCGGCTGAATGATGGAATGGGCTGCGGGGCGAGAGCTGGCCGAATTGCATTGGACGGCTGCTGGCTCTATGGTGAGTATGGAATCTTGCGGTAGACTAACCGCAGTGTGAAACAACCCACTGTTAATGCGACAATGGCATTATTGACCCGGCCCTGAAGGAATGCTACGCAGCGGCATAGCTCACATCCTTATGCTGGAAGTAGTTCTGGACGCGTTGCGGTTGTTTTTGAATGCTCCGCAAAGCGCGTACAGCGGTTCGTTTGAGAGCCTTTCCGGTTCGGGCCGGAGCGGCGGTGGTGACTCTTTGCTTGAGGTCGGCGTTGAGCAATTCGTCCGGATTCAATTGCGGAGAATAGCTGGGCAGATAAAAGGCCTCGATCTTGTCGGCGTTCTCCGCTAGCCAGCACTTGACCGGTTTCGAGTGGTGAACCCGCAGGTTGTCCAGGATCAGAAATATCTTCCTCTGTGGCGGGCGCGTCAGCCGTTCCAGAAAGCCGATCAAGATCTTGGCATTCAGGGCTCCGGAAAAGACCCTCCAGCGCATCTGGCCTTTGTTGGTCACCGTCGAAATCACGCTTAGGCCCTCGCGGCAGGCGTTGACCCGCAACACCGGAGTTTGCCCTTTAGGCGCATAGCCGCGTCCGCGCACATCATCCGATCGCAACCCCGACTCATCGCCCCATTGGATCTCCGCGCCCTCTTGTTGGGCGCGTGCGGCGATAAGGGGATACTGCTCGTTAGGCCACCTTCCCACCGCCGCGGGGGACTGCTCGTAGGCCTTCTTCAAGGGCTTCTGCGGCGTGTATCCCCAACGCTGGAGAGACTTGCCGACATTCCTGACTTTCAATCGAATCCCGTAACGGGCTTCGATCAACTCCCCGACGGCCTGCCGCGTCCACAAGGCATAACCCATCTTTAACTGGTCCGGCGTCCGGTCCTGAATCAGACCCTGAACTTCCCGCGCTTGCTCCGGCGCCAGCAAACACCCTGAGCCCTTGGGACGGTGGCCGTGTTTGACCTTTACCGCCGCCCAGCCGCCACGGCGATAGGCCTGATGCGCCTTCACCACCGTGGTCGCCGACAGTTCGCACTGCCGTGCTG
>JARLGN010000083.1 GCA_031292775.1 Acidobacteriota bacterium
ACTGCCGCTCATTGGATTTGCCGGCTGTCCGTTTACCCTGGCGTCCTACCTGATTGAAGGGGGTGGGTCCAGAAACTACCGCCACACCAAAGCCCTGATGTATGGCGACGCGGGGGCGTGGCGCGCGCTGATGGAACATCTGGCACGCAACCTAACAAAGTATATCAACGGCCAGATCGACGCCGGGGTTCAAGCTGTGCAGGTTTTTGACACCTGGGTGGGATGCCTTGGGCCCGCGGATTACCGCGAGTACGTCCAGCCTTATACGCGGATGATGTTGCAAGCGGTCAAGCCCGGCACGCCTATTATCCACTTTGGAACAGGAACCAGCATGCTGCTGGAAGCCATGCGCGACGCGGGCGGGGACGTGATCGGGGTGGACTCGCACGTGGAACTCGACGAGGCTTGGGGGCGGCTCGGGGACGAGGTGGGAGTGCAGGGGAACCTTGATCCTATCGTGCTTTACGGCGACGTTAACTTTATCCGTATGCGCGCCAAGCGTATCCTGAACCAGGCTGGCTACCGTACCGGCCATATTTTCAACCTGGGCCATGGCCTGCTGCCCGATACTCCGTATGAGAATGTCGTGGCACTGGTCAATATGGTACATGACATCAGCAGTTACCGCATCTCCAGAGGACACCGACCGCCACCGGTCATGAAAGGCAGCCGGAAGAACCTGGACAAAGACTGAGATGGGGGGGAATTCCAACTTAATAGTGTGAGCCCTAAAAGGCAGGCTCATTCCTGGCACGAGCACTGCCTTGATCATTCAATCACAAGACGGAAACGTAGGCTTTGGCGGCTACCTCGGAAGTACCATCCCATCGTACATTGGGCAGAATGACTTCCTGCCGGATCCGTTCGGCATGGTCGCGGATGGTCACGAGCATGCTTTCAATCAGAACGTCAGAGAGCATGCGGGGCTGCAAGCCGAGTTCGAGGAGCTTTTGGTGGCGTGGGTTGTAGTAATGCTCTTCCGCCTCCAAGCGGGGATTGGGCAAGTGGCTGATCGCTGCGCGGAAGCCGAGTTTCTGGGCCTGGTGTTGAACGGTTTCCGCGAGTTCACGAACGCTAAACATCTGCGTGAACTGATTGAACGCCCGATACTCACCAGCGCGGGGTGGGTTCAGAATGGAAAGCTCCACGCAGCGCAGAGTGTCGCGAATATTCAGGAAGCCTCTCGTTTGGCCGCCCTTGCCGTAAACGGTGAGCGGCACGCCGGCGATAGCCTGTACGCAGAAGCGGTTTAACGCGGTGCCGAAAACTTCGTCATAGTGGAAGCTGGTCGCCAGGCGCTCATCCAATTCTGTTTCGTCAGTGGCCACGCCGTAAACCACACCCTGGTGAAGGTCGGTTGACCGCAGCTTCCAGACCTTGCAGGCAAAGGTGATGTTGTGGCTGTCATGCACCTTGCTGAGATGATAGAACGATCCGGGCTGCTTGGGGTAAGGCAGGAGGTCTTTGCGACCCTTGTATTCGATTTCGATGAAGCCCTCTTCAATGTCAATGTTAGGCGTGCCATATTCACCCATCGTGCCAAGCTTCACCAGGTGGGCGGCAGGAGCGTATTCGCGCATCGCCCAAAGAAGGTTCAGCGTGCCGGTGATGTTATTGACCTGAGTTGAGACACAGCGGCGCTGGTCGATCATGGAGAATGGGGCCGAGGGTTGCTCCCCGAAATGGACAATGGCGTCGGGCTGGAACTCCCGCAATATGTCACGGACAAAATCGTATTCGCACAAATCGCCTACGAAGGATGATATCTGGTGTCCTGTGACCTCTTTCCAAGCGCGAACCCGATCGCGGAGAGAATTGACGGGAATGAGGGGTTCCGCGTTAAGTTCGAGCTCCCAACCGCGCTTGGAGAAGTTATCGAGAACGGCGACATCGTGATCATGCGCGGAAAGGTACATAGCGGTGGGCCAGCCCAGATAGCCATCACCACCCAAGACTAAGATTCTCACTTCGGGCCTCCACAGGTGGAATCAACACTGGTACACGGAATTTGTTGCGGCAGATTTTGGGGGTACTTGATGCCCATAAAAGATACAGACGTAAGTAAGTGCAATTCAGTTGCACCCATCTCACTATCAGGTAAGAGACTTTTGCGCTGGCGGGTGGCCAGGATTGAGGCCAAGTGTATTTTGAATCAATATCTTGCGGGATTTCTTCCGTTGCCGGGAAAGGGTGAAGATTTTACATCATTTTTCATAAATCCCGGTCGCGCACTCGCTTACGGGTATTGTTCCCAGTCGGTTGAGGAATGAGGGTAATTGGCGGGCAATCTCCTGCTTGCCGAAAGCTAATCCAATGAGAAGCGGGGGAAATACCTGAGGCTGCAACCCCTTGCTGCCAGGACCCAGATTGTACTACCGCGATCCCCTTGCTGAGGCGACGGTGGAAATGGTTTTGAGGAAGATTCTGATATCGAAAAGCATGGAAGCATTTTGGAGGTAGTAGAGGTCGTATTCCAGCTTGAGGAGATTATCCTCTTCATTGGCGGCGTAGGGGCAACGGACTTGGGCCCAACCGGTGATCCCAGGGCGCACCAAATGCCGCAGCGTGTAAACGGAAAATTTGCTTTGGAGGGCTTCGACGAAAACGGGACGTTCCGGGCGCGGGCCCACACAGCTCATTTCGCCTTTGAGAACATTCCACATTTGGGGAACTTCATCAATGCGAAGTTTGCGCAACCAGCGCCCCACACGTGTAATGCGCGGGTCGCCGTGGGAAGCCCAAACAGGGCCTGTGATATCTTCTGCTTCGTCCACCATGGTACGTAACTTATGGACACGGAAGTGTTTCCCTCCCTTGCCCACTCTTTGCTGCGAGTAAAATATCGCTCCTCCGTCGTCGAGTTTGATGAGGACTGCCGCTAACGCCAGCAGGGGAGATCCTAGAAGCAAGCCCAGAGATGCGAGGCAGATATCCACGAGCCGTTTGCTGACCAGAAAGCTCGTTTCATTAAGCGAGTGGAATCCCTCGGCAGTGGCAACCCACCGTTCGTCGAGGTATCGCGCGGGAAGCCGTTCGGCGAACTCGGAGAAGAGTCGAGGCAGGTTCCAAACCAACACTCCCTTAAGGCGAAGTTCGGCAGCCTTGCGGAGAGTAGGTGGATCGAGCGAATGGCCCGCCAGGATGAGGAGGTCGAATTCATCCTCAGGGGACTTCGTCTGGTGGGGATTGAACCGGCCCGGCGAGCCTCCGGAATTCCCGTTCTGGTGCCAGATTTGTGTCTGCGATAGAGGGGAAAATTCCCGGATTAATTGGTGGGCCATTTCCACCGCAGTGGGATTCCCCATGAGGAGGATGGCCAGGCCTTGGCCGCGCCCGCGGATGAATATCCACAGACGCCACGTCAAGAGGAGGAAAATGAAGAGGGTATTGGCGATGGCAAAGATTCCGCGCGCGAAACGAATGTCGGGGGCAAAGAAGAAGAGCACAGAAATGACAGCAGTCGCAATGAGCATACCTAGAAGCGGCCGGCGCAGGTTCTCCGCAGAACTCGCTTCGGGCTGCACTTCGTAGGAGCGGGTCAGATAGAGACAAAGAGGATAAATCGCGAGGCAGAGGGCGTAAGCGGGGCCGTACTCCTCGAAAAGGAGCGAGTAGTTACCGAGGCGGATGTAGGTGGCGCCTGCCAGGCATAGGGTGAGAAGAATAAGGTCTCCCACCACCAGGGCCAGCTTGATTTTGTTGCGCATCGGTGCCTTCATGGGAGTACGGGCTGCCGGCTAGCGAGCGGCCAATCCTTTCAATAGCGTTTCGTATTGCTCCACCACTGCCTGCGGGGAATAGTGACGTGCCATAAATTCCGCTCCATCTCGGCCCTGGCGTTCGCGCAGCGCGGGGTCGTGGTAAAGGGTCGTGAGGGCTTGGCAAAACTCTTCCAGGTTTCCCGGTGCAGTAACGATGCCTGCGGCACCATCTTGCAACATCTGTGCCAAATCAGAGTTTTTATCAACGCTTGCCACCACCGGACGCGCAGCAAGCAGGAAATTATAGATGCGGCCAGGAAACGATGTCATGCCCACTCCTGGCTTGGAGGTTAATACGAAAACGTCGGCAGTGGCCAGCATTGTGGGGAGAATGTCGGGGGGCTGCGTCGGCAGAAATTGCATGTTGGTCAACTGCCGATCACGGGCAAGGCTCACCAGATCCGCCTGCTTCGATCCTCCCCCGATAACCAGGAAAAGCAGGTCGGGAATCGAGGTCAGCCTTGCCGCTGCGTCCACCAGTAATTCAGTGCCGTGAGTGTACCCGATGTTGCCCGCATACATGACCACATACCTGTTAGCAAGACCGTGCTGCCGACGAAAGGGGTTGTCGCGCGGGAGTGGCGTGACAGTTGTGATATCGACGAAATTCGGGATGGTAACCACTTTCCCCCGGTCAATGCCTCGCGACCCAATTGCCTCGGCAAAAGACTTCGTAATCACCGTGATTCGGTCGCAGCCTTTATACATGCGAGTCATAAGGCCGCTCATGGCACGTGTCAGCCACCCCGCCTGCACTTCCCTGCTGGCGAGATAGGCATCCGGAAACAGGTCCTGGGCATTGTAAATCACTGCGCAGCGGCGGAGTGCCCGCAGGAATAGCGCATTGAATCCCAGCCAAAACGGGGGTGAGACAATGAGGATTGCCTCTTGGTGCTTTGTAACCAGACCCGCCATGAGGCTGGTCAATGTAAAACTGGCATAGTTCAGGAGCTTGGCAATTTTTCCATCGGATCTGGGGAACGCCCAGCACCGGATCACCTTCACGCCGTTGCGCACTTCTCGCCGGAAAGGACGCCCCCGGTACCCCGCAGGAACGCTGGGTAGTTGGTAATGGGGCGTGCCCGCGAGCACCGTTACCTCGTGTCCGCGCGCGGCAAGTTGCTCGGCGAGGCCGGTGATCACAATGGCATTACTCGTGAATTCCGGGGCGTACTGAATGCTGAGGATCAAAAGGCGCAAAGTGTTCTTTTCGTCGTCCGAGCCTGGGATTGCAGGCTGCGGTCAGGTTCTCCTTTCCGGAGGGTTGGCTTCGGCCACACGGCTCACAGCACAAGGTGCGAGATCGAGTTGCTCGAAAACGCGGCAAATCTTCTCCGCCCCCTGCTGCCAAGAGAACTGGGTGGCGCGTTCCAGGCCGCGGCGGGAAAGCGTTTCCCGGAGGGGCGGGTCCGAGAGCACCTTAAATATCCTATCGGCAATGTTGACGGGATCTTCACCATCAAATAGAACCGCGGCATCGCCGCAGATGTCGCTCATGGGACGGCGCCGGCAACAGAGAATCGGCGTGCCACAGGCCAGAGCTTCGATCAGCACGGTGCCGCACGCTTCGAGCAACGACGGGAAGACAAAGCACGCGGCGTGGCCGAACAACAAGGGCATGTGCCGATGGGAAACATAACCAAGGAACTTTACCCGATCGGCGCAGCCTTCTTCGGCAAGCATCTTCTTGACCCTGCCGATGTACTGCGAGTCCCACACGTCGCCCGGAATCACCAGTGGCATCGTGACCTTGCCCGTCTTCACCAGGGAAACGTAGGCCTTGGCCAGGTTCAGCAAATTACCGTAACCCGCCAGCCGTGTCACCGAAAGAATGTAGGGTGGCTCCAGCCCCAGGTGCTCGCGCAGTGCGGCGGCCGATCCCGGCGCGGGTGGACGGAAGCCTTCTGTGACGCCGGGATAGCTGACAATGATCTTTTCGGGTGGCAAGTGGAAGCGCTCGATCAGGAACTCTTTCTCCCACTCGGAAATGGCAATGATTTTATGGCTCCGGCGGAGGGATATCTCCGTCATCTTGCGCAGCAGCCAAAGCCGCGGCCGCAATCGAAGCGCGTTGGGGAATTGCCCCGCAAAGAACGGCTCGACATTTTGGAGGATGATAATGCTGGGTACGGGCGACAGGAGAATTGCCATGTTATGCGTCGTGTAAACGACATCGACATGCCGCGCCCGCAGAATCCAGGGGAGAATCAACTGTTCCCAAAGTACGCGCAGGGTGCCGGACCGTGTTACCAGGCGGTGGAAATGGAAACTGAGATTCGGCTGGGTCGCGTCCGGCGGGCCGGCGTTGGCGGCGGGAAGAAAAATCTCGTAGTGGTTGGAGCGGTCCAATTGCAACAAGCGGGGAAGGAAGCTCTGCCAGTAGGTAAGGCTGCCGTAGGACGTCGCCGTGAGCCCGAGAATGGCAATATTCATTATTCCTTCCACGCCAGCGCAAGGCCCGTCCTGTGTCGCTCCCAACATATCACGGAAGCTCTGGTGTCTGTGTGTGCCTCCTTGAGTATGGCGAACCGGCCGCAGGTTGAGGCGCGACGAGCGGGCAGTGCTGCTTCAACATGCAGGGGCAGGTTGTACCTTGGCAGGAGCATCCATGCGCGCGCACAGGACTTGCATGGCCACATGAAAGAGCATCATGTGAATGTCCTCAACCTTTTGCATATCGTTAACCGGAACGTGAACCGGCAATTGTGCCAGGCCGGAGAGTTTCCCGCCGCTGAAGCCGGTCAGTCCCACGGTAATTGCGCCCTGCTGATTGGCATAGTCAATCGCCTTCAAAACGTTGGGAGAATTGCCGCTGCCGGAAATCCCAATCACCACGTCCCCGGGATGGAGGAAATTCTTGAGCTGCTCAACGAACACATCGTTGTAGGAAACGTCGTTGGCATAGGCTGTCAGCGTTGCCAGGTTGTCGTTCAGGCTGATCACGCGAAAACGCTTCTCGCGCCCGTACGAAACGCCCTTGTTCAAATCGCCAGCCGCGTGTGAGGCGCTGCTACCGCTTCCCCCGTTGCCCATCAGAAATACCTGACGGCCTTCCAGGTACGCGGTCTCCAGGAGTTGCAGAAACTTTTCCGCGGCGTCAGTGGGGATGGCGTCAAGTGCATTCTTGAGGCCCTGGCAATAATCGAGAAACTGTTGACGAATCATTCGTATCCTCCCACTGGTGATTATTCATCATCGCGTCGCGAAGGGCAAGCCCCGAGGGAGCCGGGCCAGCTGGTCATTGGGCCATCGGTTCATCTGGTCATGGTTGTCCTGAATTCGGAATCCGGAATCCTGCTGACGGCGCTGGCCCACGTGGTATCCACCAGCAGTCCATCCTTGGCTGTGGATGTGCGAAGTCTGAAAGCGGAAGGTCTCTTCTCCGCGTCCCCGCGCCCCGGCGGTAAGGCCCCTTTGATGCCGGGCTCCTTCCTGGTTCCTTCAATTTTTTCGCATTCGTCATCTCCGTCGCGTGTAGTATTACGGCAGAGCAAGGGTGGAACTTTCAAATCAAGACAAACGTCAGGAGGACCCATGAGACTCCAGGGCAAGGTGGCTATTGTAACCGGCGCCGCGCGGGGCATTGGCCGGGCAAGCGCGATCCAATTTGCCAGGGAAGGCGCCAGGGTCACGGTTGCTGATATCCGCACCGAGCCTGGACAGGAAACGATTCGACTGATTGAGAGTGCAGGCGGCGAGGCAGGGTTCATTCTGGCTGATGTTTCCAAAGAACAGGACGTCAGGAAAATGATTGAGGAAACGGTTGCACGTTGGGGCCGCGTCGACGTCCTGTTCAACAATGCCGGGTACGCGCAGGTCAAGCTGGTGGAGGAAACATCCGAAGCTGAGTGGGATCACCTTTTTGCCGTAAACCTTAAATCCATATTCTTCGGCGTAAAGCACGTTGTGCCCATCATGCGGCGGCAGGGCGGTGGCGTCATCTTGAATATGGGGTCCATTAGCGGTTTGGTGGGGCAAATGCGAACTCCGGCGTATGTGGCCTCCAAAGGCGCGGTGGTGATGCTCACCAAGTCCCTTGCTTTGGATTATGGCTGTGACCACGTCCGCGTGAATTGTCTTTGCCCTGGAATTACCGACACGCCGGCGTTTCGCGAGCACATCTCGTCCAGCGCCAATCCGGAGGCACTGATACGCGAGCGACAAACGCGCGTTCCGCTCGGCCGCTTTTTGACGCCGGAAGATGTTGCGCGCGCCGCGCTGTATCTGGTGAGCGATGAAAGCGAAGGCATCACAGGAATCGCTCATGTGGTGGATGGCGGAATGCTCGCCGCCGCTGAATACAGCTCCACCTGGCTACCCCAAGGGGTAGCGCGGACCTGATGCTAGAGTTCCTGCATAGGGGCCAAAAAAAAGGCCGCCTCCAGAGGATGGAAACGGCCCAGAAACGAGTGAACACTGTTCTATGGGGTACTTTCTGCTTTAAACGTCTTACTTAAGGGAAATCCAGGGGGGAATTACCCCCCTGAGTTTCCTGGTGGTTTAGAACTCCAGCCTTAGACCCATGGTGATGTTACGCGGGCCGAGTTGAGCGCCCGTGGGCACGCCAAAGTTGGCACTGCCGATTGTGCCGTTAATTCCACCAAAGTCCGTGCGGTTGAAGAGGTTAAACACGTTCAATTGGTAGTGGATATTAATGGACTCCCAGACTTTTACGTCCTTGCTGACGGAGATATTCTCCGACCGGACCCAAGGATTCCGGAAGGCTGTGTTGTAGATGGAAGCGTTGCCCAGCGTGAATGCTGGTGTCGCTGTATAGGGTGAAGCACTCCCTGAGTTGAACCAGCGAACGCTCTTATTATTGGGGTCCAGCGTCGTGGCTTTGACGCCGGTCCGAATAGGCAGCCCCGTGGAGGTAGCCTTGGTGAACATATCAAAGAGCTCCGACCCGAGATAGTTCGAGGGATTCGTTACCTCGAGCAGAGTTCCACTGTGATACGCCTGCAGGCTGGCAATCGTCCATCCGCCCACGACCTTGTCCAAGGCGGGTTTCGTGTTACCCATGAATTTCTTGCCTTTGCCGAAAGGCAAACGGTAACTGAGGACGACGTTAAGGTAATGCGGGATGTCCATATGCATATAGCTTTTTGAATCATTAACGTTGTAGGCATCCTGTGTTCCTTGCGTGGCGCCCTGATCGAAGATTTGGCGATAGGACATCACACTCAGATTCTTCGAATAAACGTAACCTGCCATGAAGTTCAGGTCACCGAAACGATGCTCGACCTTGGTTTGCAGAGCATCGTACCAACTCCTGCCCTGGCCCGAGTTTTCGGCCCAGAGGTCCCCGAACTGCGGGTAAGGACGCAACGCCTGCGCCAACGTCCCCGTGCTGCCCCAGCCGGCCGAGAACTGTGAGAATGGCTGATTGGGCACGTTATTGGTGCAGCCGATCGCGGTTGTGTAGCTGCAGATATTCGAATCCGAGATGGGCGCTTGCAGCAGATTCGCGTCGCCGGTTGGTCCCACCTTCCCCAGGAAGAGGTCAGTGGTGGGAAGAGCATTAATGAGATTCGAGGAGTTCATGCCGAAGGCACGATTGCCCACGTAGCCAGCCTCGAGCAGCCAGTTCTTGTAGTCTTTTTGCAGGGTGAAGTTCCAGTCGTAGATGCGAGGAGCTTTGCCAAAGGTGGACGTAATGTAATCGAGGCCCCCGTTGAAATTATCCACGCCGGGAAGTTGCTGTGCCGGTGTGAAGCCCATCGGGGGTTGCACGCCACCCGGATTACCCGAGGTCTTATTCGGATTGTAGGCTCCGGGATCCCAATTGAAAGCCTGATTGAAGCCGTCCGAATATTGGGAGAAGCTGCCGCCGCCGAAACCGTCCGTGCAACCGCAGCCGCCGTTGCCCAGTGCCTCATAGTAGATGCCCCATGCGGCACGGACCACCACGCTGGGTTTCACATTCCAGGCAAAGCCGACGCGTGGTCCGACATCACTAAAGTCTTTGGGATAGGGGTAAAGATTGCCGATGCGGTTTGGCCCTTTGCCCATGTAGATCTCAGCGCCACGAATATTACCCAGCACCGGGTCGATTGCATCCGGGCTGAACGTGGAGTAGTCACCGTTGAGAATGTGCCAGCCGATGGGTACTTCGTAACGGAAGCCAAGGTTGAGAGTGAAGTTCGGCCGCACTCTCCAGGTGTCCTGGATGAACCCGGCATGGTAGCCATAGCGGATCCGGTTGATAAAGATCGGCAGGGCCGTTTGGCTGGCACTGTCGACCTGCCCCAGCAGGAAGCTGGCAAAGGGGGCGCCAGTGGTTCCGGACGTGGCTGTGGCCGCGGTTTCCATGCGGTCGAACGAATAGCTTCCATTCGACCCGGCCCAGTCATTGCCCACAGTCCTCATGCGTCGAATTTCCCACCCCATCTTGATTTCGTGCTTGGAGTGGATCCAGGTGAGTTGCTGCGCCACCATCGTCGTCCAGTTGTACTGTCCGCCGTTGTTGACTTTCCCCTGGTTCATGCCCCACGACGTACAGCAACTGTTCAGATCGTCGCCGAAGGTGATATACGGCGTGGCGTTTTGTTGGGTATTAGGATCAAGGTTGGCAAAACCGAACTTGCTGCCCCATCCATTTTGGAGCGGGTTGTTCCAGGATTGCCGGTCCTGGCTGAAGCCCCAGATGCTGTGCAGCAACATATGCGGGGTGAGCACGAAATCGTCGCTGGCACGCTCGTACCACGGAGAGAGCTTGCTGTCCAGTCCGTCGCTGAGTGGACCGGGAAGGTAGGTATCCGCACTTCCCAGGTTCAGGCGGTGGGTCATGAAGAAGGCTATCCGGTTCCGCGTGTGGATGGAATGGTCAATCTTGACCGACCAGTCCTTGTCCGTAGTCAGGTTTGTGGAGTTATAGGCGTAGTTTCCGGCAAGCTGCCCTGCCGCGCCTGCGTTGGGGGCAGGAATGTACGAAAGAATGTTTTTGGAAATGGTGCTAAAACGGGTGCTGGGAATGATGTTGCCGGTAAAAGCTGTGCGGACACCGGCAACCGTGGTAGCAGGGTCGTATATCTTGACCGGGTTGGTCAAGTTCAGCAAAGAGGAGAAATCACCCTGCTTCATTGCCGCGGTGGGCACTGTCTCACCGCTGTTCACGGAAATGGCTGCAGGCTGCCAAAAGCCCACCCACGTGAAGTAGAAGAACGTCTTGTTACGGCCGTCATAAACATGGGGGATATAAACCGGCCCGCCGATGTAGCCGCCTTTTTCGTTGTACCGCTCCTTGGGACGGCAGGCTACGGTGTGTGTTATGCCGTTGCAGGTGCGGGCAGCCGGGTTCTGATTCGTGGACCAGGGCACGGCATCGAAGATCTGCCGCTTCCAGTTATACAGCACGGCGCCGTGGAGGGCGTTTGTTCCTGACTTACTCACATATTCCTGAATTCCACCGCCGACACGGCCATTCTCAGCGGTGAAGCCGGAAGTGACCATCTTCATTTCGCTATAACCATAAAAGCCGGGGAATGAGAAGGCCAAGCCCCCGGATTCCGGGCTGACAAGGCTGGCGCCGTCGATCAGTACTTCCGAGGCGCGGCCGATGGAACCGTTGATACTTACTTCACTGCTGACATTGACTCCGGGCATCGAGCCCACAAAGCCATTTGCCAGTTCCAAGCTGCCATTCCACAGCGGGAGGGTCGTCATCATCTGCGGACTCAGACCCACGCCTCTCGTGGCGTTGGCGGTTTCAAGGACCGGGGCTGTCGCCTTTACTTCCACCGTCTCCTTGACGGTGCCCAACGCCAGCCTGATGTCAATGGTCTCGCGCAAACCCACGCGGACTTCAATGCCCGTCTGGAGATACGCTTTAAAGCCGGTCTGTGTGGCCGAGAGGGTGTAAGGACCCGTCGGCAAGCTGGGGAAAACGTACAATCCGGCTTGGCTGGTAACCATGCTGTATTGACGCCCAGTCGGTACGTGCGTGGCCACAACCTTCGCTCCCAAAATAACGGCCCCGTTGGGATCCATGACCGAACCGGAGATGGATCCGGTATCGGTCTGCGCCCGCAACGCAACCGGGAGAGCACAGAAGGCCAGTAGCAAACAAAGGCACTTCAATAATTTCATATGCAACTGCTCCTCTCTAATTTGAATCGGGAATGACATGCTGCCGTATAGCTGTGCCGGCAACTTGTCATGTAGGAAAATGTTCCGCGTATCGCGCAACGAGGTGAGAGGGTAGGGGGGTCTCTGTTTCGACTTTAAGTTGGGGAGCTCCGCTAACAGCCAGGTCCCAGTGCATGACGCGCCGGGTTGCAGTGAATAGAGCGGTTCCACCTTGGTTGCGAGGCTTGCTGGCGAACGCAAGCAAGGAGCACTCCCCTGCCGGTGAGAAACCCAACCATTGTTTTAATTTCATTAACTTGGTCTCGTCTTGACTCGAACTAGAACTCGAGTCATTGCTCAGAACGTGGAAACTTACAGGTAAGACCCTAAGTCTTTCGCTTAAGTCAAAAGGGCAGATGAAATCCGGACACACGTTGTCCGAATTTGTGAGTGACCTTCTGACCCATAACCCCTGACGCTGTCAATATGCTGCTAAAGCCGGTCATGATGGAGCCCGGCCCAGAAATACTGTCCCGCCCTCTGTAATCCATGCAAAGATGACGCTTATCTTTGCGACGGATAAGAGGGTTAGGTTGGCTGACCTCGATGCTGGAAGCCCACGTCGGCGTGTGAATCGCGAGCGTATGGTACAATACGAGGTTAATAACAGCCTCCATCGTGCTTCACAATCTTAGAGACAGTGGGCCACCATGGAAGGGGAATTCACAGGGAGTTTTACGGTGAACCCACTAGGAATTGACAATCCGCCCGAAGAACCCACAGCCAATTTGACCCTAGAGGGAGACGATAGATGGAAGCTGGTGCTGCGAGTCGCGGCCAGTCAGGATTTCCGTAAGTCAACTCGTCTCCGTGAATTTCTTCTGTATGTTTGCAGGAGAGCTCTTACTGGCCGGATTTCCGAAATCCGCGAGCAGCAAGTCGGCTTAGACGTTTTTGGGCGCCGCCTTGGGTATAACCCCGCAGATGACAATATCGTGCGGGTTGAAGCCCGTGAACTCCGTCGGCGGCTCGACCACTATTTTGATGTGGAAGGCGCCCAAGAGCCCATCCGCATTCGCATTCCCAAGGGCGGCTACGCACCAGTTTTTGAGGCAGCAGAGAGTGTTCCGCCCGTCGTCCCCAACCCCATTGATCAACAGGAGAGTTCCGATGCCCAACCCCAAGGCTTCGGGGGAAAAGCAGATGGTGGAGCCTTTTGGCAGAGCCTTCCGGTAATAAGCTTTTCCTGGCGCACGATCGCATGGGTTGTGGTTGTGGCGCTGCTGAGCTTTGGGTTGGGCATCTTTATGGAAGTCGTACTTTCAAGGAGTGCCTCTCATCGGGGTCCGTTCTCAGGGTTTCAAAGTGGCGTCAGAGGGGAGGCTGTTGCACCGGCCAGCCTTTGGTTGTCCTTGTTCGATCCGGGACATCCCATCACTATCGTGGTTAGCGATGCCTCTCTGGTGCTCGTCGAAGACATTACACGTCAACTTGTTTCTGTGGCGGACTATAGTGACGGAAGCTACCTGGTGAAACTTGCCAAGGAAAATCCCGAACTTGGAATGATCCGCACCCGACCTTACACCAGCTTGGCAGATGCCGTTCTGACAGCCAAGTTGGTGCAAGCCGCTGCCGCCCAGCATCGCGCGATAGTTATCCGCTACGCTCGAGATTTGAAAATGAGGGATTTGGAGGACGAGAACCTCATTCTACTGGGAACGGCGTACTCCAACCCTTGGATCGGGCAGTTTAATGAGCAGCGTAATTTCATTCTGGGGGTGGATGAATCGACTCGCCGGCTCTATTTCCTGGACAAGTTACCGCAGGAGAAAGAGCAGGGACGCTACTACGCGGGAGGTGAACGTAATCGTACCAACGAAAACTATGGTTTAGTTACCTATCTGTCCAGTTTTCAGCACACGAATAAGGTCCTGATCATTGAAGGCACCAACAGTGAGGCTACTGAAGCCGCTGGCGACTTTATCACTGATCCTTATTACGGGGCACAACTCACACGGTATCTGGGTTCTCCCGGTGGTACCTCTTCATTCCCATACTTCCAGCTCCTGCTGAAAGTGACAACCCTCCTCAACAATACTCCGAGCGAATTGCTCGTGATCGCTCGCCGGGTCAGCACGAATATCCAGCAAGCGCGATAATCACGGGTTGATTTGGATTTCACTTTACTCCCAGCACTTCTCTACGACCGGAGCGCGTCAGGAACGTCTTGACGTTGCCGCCGGGGAAAAGCTTTTCCATTTCGCGGTTGGTTAGTGCGGGGTAGGGGAAAGGTTTCTGGCTGGCGCCACTTGATCCAAGCAGGGTAAGGCTTTCGAACCACCAGTGCGATTCGGCGCCGGTGGTAATGTGCGGCTCGCGCAGAATGGAGAACAGCACACCATTGGGCTGAAGATAGGAATGAAATCGCTCAACCACCGGGGGCAGCGCCTCGCGCGGGAGCAAATCCAGTAAACCCCAACAGCAGATGGCCGAAAGTGATTCCGGGGGAATTGGCGGAATTTGGGCAAGGAAATCATCCACGAGGAACACACGCGTCTTTCCCTGAAGCGACCAGAACTCCGAACTGCTCTTTTGGGCGGGAGTGATCAGGTCGGATAGGTAAAGCTTGGCGCCCCGCAGCAGCAGGACGTCCAAAGTGGATTGATAGATGGGACCACACTCAAAGCAGTGGGGATGACGCAGGTGTGAAAGATGCTGCCAGAGCCACTGAAGGCCCCGGCTCGGCCCCCCTGCGGCGGCCGCCACCCGATTCAGTTCTTCCTGGTTTTTGGTCAGGGCCATGTCAATCTTCACCCGATGAGCAGACCTGCTGTTGGTGAGGCCGCGGCGGCAAATGGTATAACCTGTTGTGGACTCTTGCGCCCTGGGTGATTGGATTGCGCGTCGCGCTGCCCCATCAGGATCATGGGGATACAAACTCACCACGGTTTCGTTCGGCGGAACACCCTGCTATCAGGCGTTCGTCTTTGAGGTGCTGGGAGTCGCCAGACTCTTCGACGCCTCTGCCCCATCGTCGCGCGCAATATCGATGCTGCCTTTAAAGTAAGCGCCCTCTTCAATCGCGACAGTTGCGGCAACGAGATCACCCACCACGTGTCCGGTTCGGCGGATCTCAACCTTTTCGCGGGCGGCAACGTTGCCGGTAACCGACCCCTGGATCACCACTTGCCGGGCACGGATTTCTGCCTTTACATGCCCTTCCGTACCCACTGTCAAGCAATGGTCATCAAGACTGATGGTCCCTTCGAATTGCCCTTCGATCAGCAGATCCTCGCCTGCGGATAACTGCCCTTGCGCCACCACCGTCCGGCCCAAAAAGGTGCGCTGGCCTCCCGCGGGAGATGGATTCGTTGACTTCGGTGTCGGTTCGCTCATATAGGTTTCCACTTCTGGAGGCGCCGGCGCGGCCTCTATGGGATGGATACTGGAAGGTCCCGCCTCCGGCCGATTTTTTTTCTCCCACCACATAGCAGAGTCGATGGCGCGCTGTCGCTCACATCCACATCACTTTGCCGGCAACCGCCGTTCAAGATTTAAATCTTACACTGGCTGGGGACAGAGTTCAATAAAGCAGTGACGAGCAACGAGTAGCTTAAAAACGAAAATCGAAACCAGAAATTCGAAACTCGTCGTGATTTTCGATTTTCCAGTTTCGATCTTCGGTACTTACCGGCTTGTCACTGGCCACCTGTCATTGTACTACCGAACGTTGCCTGCTCCCTCCAGACGCACGGTGACAATCTGAAAGGGTTTCACGGCAAAGCGAAAGCCGTGCGCAGAGGTTTCAATTGCGGCCTGTTTTCGTTCCATCGCGTCACTGCTCCACGCGGACTTCACATCCATGTGGGGAATTTGCACTTCCACCGGTTTCGCTTCTCCGCCAACTTCCAGGAAGCGCAGAATAGTCCCCTCGCCGTCCTCGGCCATTTTCCAGGTCACCAGAACAACGTTGGGTTGGTCTACTTGTACAAAGCTTCCTTGCGCCGAATCCAGGGGCCGCGGCGTGTCGAGGGCTTTATCCTGAGAGAAAATCTGGTCAGTTTCCGCGGGCGTCATTTCTTCCCACCCCAGGCGACTCAGTCCGACCGGTTGCAGATGATTCCCGCTGGTCAGAACATAGCGAAAGGTAAAATCCCCGCCCTGTCCCGGCGCATAGTTCGTGTCCCAATAATTGTTCATCACGTAGGAGAATATTGTTCCCGGGCGCTGGCCGAATTCCTTTGGCCATGCGCCGCGAAAGATATCTCCCAGGCAGACCAGTGAAGCATCAACGGGAACCAGCGCCGCGGTCACTCCGCCCTCCTCCGCCGTAACCCAGTGCTGTACGGAGAACCATTCCTTTCCCGCGCCCGGCATTTGGTCGCGGCTGGGATCAACAAAGCCATTTTGGATCTCATACTTGAATTGCGGATGTTCCATGGCCAGGGGGAAGGCGAAATAGACGGCCTCCTTGGTGTACACCTCTGTCTTTTGCAGATGGTTGATGAACTCGATTCTCTTCTGGCCGTTGAACAGAATGACTTCCGTCTCGATCTTGGGTGTATTCACCGTCTGGCTCTCAAGGTGTGCAACGATGCCAAAGGGCTGATGGGTCACAGACACCATGCGACCGTTGCCGGCGCCGTGGATGGTTAACTCAGGGACGGGCGATACCGAACTGTATTGCACTGCCCGATTCGGAAGCTTGTCGGCTCCCGTGACATAGAGGTACTGGTCAAAGCGATAGGGGCTGGAAGTGTTCACCAGTTCCTTGTTCATCTCCTTGTCGAAAACACTCTTTACCGCTCCGCTTTCTGCATCCAGCACCACGCGGTAGTACTGATTCTCCATTGTTGCATCGGAAGTTGAAACCGGCTGCGGCGCTTTTTGTTCCGAGGGCTTGATCGCATAAGCCTTGTAACCCACAGAGGGCACGTCCTGGGCCATGAACCGGATGTGCCGGTACGTGGCGCCGGCGAAGAGAACCTCGTAACCCACCGACTGTTGGTTGGTAAGGTCGACGAGTTCATAATTATTGTCCAGATCCATTTCCACAAGGCTGGAGCGCTTCCAACTGAGCGGATTGAATACAAGAAAGGTATCTTCGGGATCGGAGATGTAGTCCGCCAATGCCGCCAGGCTTCGCAAAAGCACGTCGTCCACCCGCTTCTTGGCTTCGTGGGCGAAGTCTATTTTGGTTGCCAACTGGCCCACGGTCTCCTCGCTTTTCGGATGCAGCACACTGCGTCCCGCTCCCCAGGTGTGCTCGCCGTAGAGGACCGTTTGATTCCACATTTCCTTGAGCACCACGGCGTCGGGTTGGATGCGCGGGTTGACCAGACTGCTGAGGGTTGAGAATTTCTCTGCCGCAAGGGCGCGCTGCTCGGTTTGGCGTTCCACCGCCGAGGGGCGGGCCGTGGACGCGGCGCCATCTTCCCAATACGGCCCCCCGTCCTGCCGCACCACCGGAATGGAGTTACCGAATTGCCCGGCGATGTATCCGATGGCTTCGGAGAAGCCCGAGTATTTCAGGTGGGGATAAGCGTAAACCTTGTTCCAATCATCCACAAAAGTGGCTTGCCGCGTGAAAAGGTCGGTATTCTCAGCCTGCGTGCCGTAGATAATGGACGCATCCGATTTGTAATCCGGCCGCGAATAAATCTGAAGGTATAGGGGTAGGGAATCGCGTCCACCCGCGATGGTCGGCGGCAATCCAAACAGAGTCTTCATCTGGTGATAATGCCGGGAGTACCACATCAGGATTCGGCCGCCGTCGGGTCCTTCCCACCAAAAGGGGGATTTCTCATGCATGTGGCCTTGCATCAGAACCGGCGCGCGATAGTTGTCACTACCTGCGGCGAAGTATTTCAAGCCCGCGGCTGCCATTATCGACGCATATGACCATGAGTAAGAGGGGATGTCGGTGATGTCGGCGTAATCCGCGTCGCCACCGTATTTCTGATTAAACTCGAAGGCGGGATAGAGCGAGCGGATTAGCGTTTCGAGGCTCGAATACCCTGTGAGCAAGCTCGCCTCGACCGTGGGCACAAGGAGCTTCTTTTCCTTCACCGCCTGGTAAAGTAGTTGTTTTTGTTGCTCGGTGCGCGCTGCCAGAAACTGCCGCACGCACCAATAACCGTCCGGGCTGAAACGAAAATCCGGGTGGTCGTGAATCATTTGAAGCGCTTCGTCGATGCTGCGGCTTTGAACTTCCGCCACCTTGGCCTGGTAATCGGTATAACCCACATCGACGTGAGTGTGGGGCACAAGGAAGAAATTCCACTTTTTGGCCGGATCCAGCGTTACCGGAAAGCGCCGCGGGTGTCCCCCCATGCTGATGGTCACGTCACCCTTGGTGCCGGCGGGGAATTCCGCTGCGGCGAATTCCGCCATCTGCTCTCCAAAGTCCCAGCCTGCCGCCAGCTTGGCGGTGTATTTCGCCTTGCCTAAGGTTAAGACGGCCTGCCCTTCGCGCGAAGGGAAGTTGTGACGAACATACACATCCACCAACTCCGCCAGCCCACTCTCATCCCGCGTGTAGAAAACTGTGGGTAGAGCCTGAATCGAAAGCTCTGTGGGCGAAAACTTCGCTCCCGCATCTTGATCGAGCTCCAGGGCGTCGTAATAGAGCCCGCAGTCCGTCGCGTCATCGCGGTCAGATGGATCGTCATTCGCGATGAACGTCAGCTCATTTTTCCCCTGCCGCAAAAACGCCGTAGGCAGTTCGGCCGTAATCGTATCGGCGGAGTAGCCGGGCATGAAAGCGCCGTTAACATCGCCGCCGGAATAGTCGAGGACCGGATGTTGGAAGTACAGTCCACGATGACCATTGATCGCCACCTCGAGACGCGGTACCCGGGGCCGTTCCACCAATAACGCCACCTTCAGCGTGTACAAACCACGCGGGATTGAGGGCAGATCGAACTGGATGGTGTAGGGGTGAGGACGGTGGCCGGCAATCCCGTTTGACGAGCCCGGCTGGAAATTGGGCCAGTCGTTCTCCTCCTTGCTCTTGCCAATGACGTAAACCACGTCACTCTGAGACTGGCCGGCAGGCTTTGGTATTGGGGTGTTGAGCCGGAAGAATTCCAATGACGACTTATCAAACTTGCCAATCTGCCAGACCGTTTGGGAAGCGGCAGCAGCAGGCTGGCAAAGGCTTATGATGACTGCCAGCAGAAGAAGAATTTGTGGGATGAAGGCGCGTACGGGATTTTTCACGGTTTTCCCTCAGTTAAGATGGTTGCATCGCTCAAGGGACATTTAAGTGGGGGATGATCTGCCACTAACCAGGCAGGGCGATCAATCCAGAGCGACATTCCGACCGCGCCAAAAGTGGCATCTGCGTATAGTTTACTGATTGGCCTTCTGGCCGGTGAGAATATACACACCCAATGAACATGTCCATTAATTTGCGAGCACTCCTATGACCAGAGCGGCGTGGAATTTGAGGCCGGCGTAGAGCCCCTCCGCACATATTGGAAGGCGCGCGCCCACAGAGGTCGAAAATGAGCGTCACGTGCTCCAGGGTAATGGGTGCAACTCCCCAACCGAGACCCCAATCAGGTAGGGACTACTCGCCCTGATAAACTATCTTACCCCCCACGATGGTCATGACCACGTTCGCGTCTTTGATCCTGGCTGGCGAAATAGTAAACAGGTCGTCGGAAATTACCACGATGTCACCGAGTTTGCCCGGCGTGATGCTGCCTTTCTCGTTTTCCTGAAAGGCCGCGTAAGCGGAACCAAGCGTGTAAGCGCGTAAGGCTTCTTCCACGGTAAGGCGCTGTTCGGGGAACCATCCCTCCGGATGTCCGCCGTCCAGTGTGGCGCGGGTAACCGCGGCATAGATTCCCAAGATGGGGCTTAGTGGCGCCACCGGCCAATCGGAGCCAAAAGCCAACGGCGCCCCAGCGTCGAGCATGGAACGCCACGCGTAACTCGACTTAGCTCGTTCCTTCCCCAGGCGTTTTTCCGCCCAGCGGCCATCGTCGATAGCGTGGTAAGGCTGCATGCTGGCGATAATTCCCATCTTGCCGAAGCGGGCGAAATCCTGCGGGCTCATGTGCTGAGCGTGCTCGACACGAAAGCGATGAGCGATAGCATTGTCGCCACCCAGTCGCTGATACATATCAAGAATTTCCGCGATGGCGCGATCGCCGATGGCGTGGATGCAGAGTTGGATCTGTGCCTCGTCGGCCCCCTTCGCGAGGACTTCCATCCTGGCGGGTGGGTTCATCAGGGGAAGGGGGATGCCGTGATTGGCCGGTTCGTCATCGTAGGGTTCATACATCCATGCAGTGGCCGAGCCCAGTGAACCATCCGCGAAGGCCTTTACCCCGCCCAGCTTGATGAAATCGTCACCCATGTTGTGGGCCAGGCCGGCGTCGCGCAGTTTTTGCCACTGGGTGATGGGAACAATCTCGTACATGCGGCAGGTCAGCCAACCTTCCAGCTCGGCGCGGCGCAGGAGTTGAATCTCACCCGCAAAACTGCCGTTCCATGAATCCGCATCAACGGTGATGGAGTGGACCGAAGTGAGACCCACACGGGCGGCTTCCGTTAGCGCTGTGCGTAGAGCTTCCGTCATCTCGGCTTCCGTGGGGCGGGGAATGGCCTTCGCAATTAAGTCT
>JARLGN010000583.1 GCA_031292775.1 Acidobacteriota bacterium
ATTCCATCGACTTTGAAAACCGGCAGCGGGTGCTGGAACGCCTCTCCCTGGTGAGTTTGCCCGCCAATCTCAATCCTCAGATTGGACCGGATTACAGCGCGGTGGGCCAGATCTACTTCTACACCCTGCAAAGCACCGATCCGCGCTACGACATCATGGCGCTGAAATCGCTTCAGGACTGGGTGGTGCTCAAACAATTGAAGTCCGTGCCGGATATCGCCGACGTGGATATTTTCGGAGGGATGACGCGCGAGTATCAGGTACAGGTTGACCCCAACAAGCTTATTGGTTACGGCCTGAGTATCTCCCAGGTGGAACAAGCTCTGGCCGCGAATAACGTGAACGCGGGGGGAAGCTTTGTGGAGAGAGGCCAGCAGGCCTTCAACGTTCGCGTGGTCGGGCTGATGGAAACGGTTGACGACGTGGGCGCCACGGTGTTGAAGGCGCAAAATGGCACGCCCGTACGCGTTCGCGACATTGCCGATGTGACACAAGGTGCAAAAATCCGGCTGGGGAAACTGGGTAAAACGCTGCGCCGCCAGGACGGCATGGTGCTGGACGACGATGACGTGGTTGAAGGCATCGTTCTGTTGCGCAAGGGAGCGGATGCGGAAAAAACTCTGGCCGCCTTGCACGAGAAAGTGGATTTCGTAAATCGCCACGTTCTGCCACCGGGCGTAAAGATTGTCCCTTACCTTGATCGCAACGACCTGGTTCATTCCACCACCCAAACCGTGCTGCACAATCTGGGTATGGGTATCGCGCTGGTGGTCATCATCCTTTTCCTGTTCCTCGGCAACTTCCGTAGCGCCTTCATCGTGGCGCTCACCATTCCCTTCTCGCTCCTGTTTGCTTCCATTCTGCTGGACCTTCGCCACATTCCCGCCAACCTGCTTTCGCTCGGCGCATTGGATTTTGGCATGGTGGTGGATGGCTCGGTGGTGATGGTGGAAAACATCTTCCGCCATCTCAGTGAGCGTCGCGGCAGCGAAAAGAGTCTGACGGAAACCATTCGTGAAGCCGCGCACGAAGTGCAACTTCCGGTCTTCTATGCCATCGCCATCATCATCACCGCCTACCTTCCTATTTTCACCTTGGAACACGTCGAGGGACGGTTGTTTCACCCCATGGCCTGGACCGTGGCCTTTGCGCTGCTCGGCGCGATTGTTTTCGCCATTCTTCTTGCCCCGGTACTCGCCAGCTACTTTTTCCGGGGAGAAACCCATGAGTGGCACAATCCGGTTCTGGAATTCATCACTGCCGTCTATCGCAAATCCATTGAGTGGTCGCTCCGCCATCGCCTGGTCACGCTTTCACTGGGAGTGGTGGTGGTATTGTCGACGTTTGGGTTGGTGGCCAGCGGCCTGATCGGATCGGAATTCCTTCCCCACCTTGACGAAGGCGCCATCTGGGCCCGCGGCACGCTGGCCCCCAGCACCGGACCCAGCGAGGGCATCCGCACCATGAACCAGGCGCGACTCGCCTTTGCCCGGTTTCCCGAGGTTACGAAGGTGGTCTCACAGGTGGGGAGGCCGGATGATGGTACTGACGCCACAGGCTTCTTTAATACCGAGTACTTCATTGATTTGAAGCCCCACGATCAATGGCGGAAGCAATTCCATAAGGACAAGGAATTGCTGATCGAGGCCCTGGACAATGAGGTGGAAAAGATTCCCGGCGTGGACTGGAACTTCTCCCAACCCATCTCCGACAATATGGAAGAAGCGGTGAGTGGGGTAAAGGGCGAGTTAAGCGTCAAGATTATCGGCGACGACCTGAAAACCCTGGAGACCAAGGCCGATGAAGTCGTAAACGTAATGCAGCCCATTCCGGGCATCGCCGACCTGGGCATCTTCCGCGTTCTTGGCCAACCCAATTTGAATTTGATGGTCGACCGGGCGAAGGCTGACCGATACGGCCTGAACGTCAGCGACATCCAGGATGCCATTGAAACCGCCGTGGGTGGAAAGGCCGTGAGCGCCATTCTAATCGGCGAGGAACACTATGACCTGGTGGTTCGCTACCAGGCGCCCTACCGCACCACCGTGGACGACATCTCCAACATTCGCATCCTGGCGCCTTCCGGTGAGCGCGTCTCGCTGGGCCAGCTCTGCGACATCAAAATTGAAGATGGCGCGTCCATGATTTACCGCGAAGAAAACTCCCGCTATATCGCCATCAAGTACAGCGTGCGCGGCCGCGACCTGGGCAGCACGGTGCGCGATGCCATCCGCGGCGTTCAGCGGAAAGTCCAACTGCCCTCCGGCTACACCTTGCAGTGGGCGGGCGAATATGACAGCCAGCAGCGTGCCAACCGGCGACTGGCGTTGATTGTTCCTATTACCGTTTTGCTGATCGTCCTGCTGCTTTATTCGGCTTTCGGTTCTTTTAACTGGTCTCTGCTGATTATGGCCACTATGGCCACCGCCCCCATAGGAGGGATGCTGGCCCTGCTGGTTACCGGCACCCACTTCAGCGTCTCATCAGGCATCGGCATGCTGGCTCTTTTCGGCGTTTCCGTTCAGGTGGGCCTGATTATGATTCAATACATCAATCACGCCCGCGTCGACGAACCCGATATCTTCCGGGCGATCGTGGAAGGGGCCGTCCGTAGCCTGCGGCCAACCCTGATGGTGATGCTCGTTGCCACTCTGGGACTTCTCCCCGCCGCGCTTTCCCATGACATTGGCTCAGATTCGCAGCGGCCGTTTGCCATCGTCATTGTGGGCGGCCTGACCACCGACCTCTTCCTCAGCGTCATTCTTCTGCCAACTCTCTATTCCCTGATTGCCCGGCCGGGGGACAAGATCGGGGACAAGTGAAGTCATTGGTGATTGGTGATTTGTGATTGAGGAGGCCTGCTCGTCGATGGCAATCGATCCGTGCTCTTTTCGGCGCGACGATGCTGGCACAATTTAGGATCTACAGCCCTCGCCAGCGTGGGAGTAGATGCCGTCACACGGAATACCGCAACGCACGGAACTCTACATCCCTCGCCCCCTTGGGGGAGAGGACACCAATGGCAATCAATGGGCTCTACCTGCCCTACATCCCTCGCCCCCTTGGGGGAGAGGGGGCGCTGGCACTACCCAACTCCTTCTGCGCGGAGGTCGAATTGAACTTACATCCCTCGCCCCCTTGGGGGAGAGGGTGGACTGCAACCGGCGCTTTCACCAGCCGGGGCAGGACGGGTGAGGGGGTCAAAAACTCTGGGGTCTACTGAGACATTACCGAAGCTTGGTGCTTTTCACTTTTGCCTTGTGACTTGCTTTTACGCCTCAGGGGCACAGTTTCCATCTTGCTACGAACCCCCACACCCCCAAGGCCTGGATCATTCATGAATTTTCTGGAACGATGGCGGAAGGGAAAGCGTTTCACACAGAGGTAACGAAGTTAAAGCACAGAGAACACGGAGACATCTCGGAAATTTCTCTGTGCACTCTGTGATTCCATCGATCGATAATGCCAGCGCGTACAAACTCCGCAAACTCCGTGTGAAACATTTTGAATTTGCTCTCCCTCCTGCCATTTCACGAATAATCCGGGCAAGGGGGCGGTTCTTCCGACGACTCGCGCTCGAACCCCCCGGGTTATCGTCATCAAGATAGGTTGCATCTGCGTGGGAAGAACCGCGGCCCCAAGAACGCGGGTCCGCGCTACACGTTTGCCGGTAGCCCTCACGCCAGAATCGTGCGTACCATCTTCGTGGTTTCAGTGACTTGGTCGGAATATCGCGGATAGAAGCCGATAATCG
>JARLGN010000084.1 GCA_031292775.1 Acidobacteriota bacterium
CATTGAGTCATTGAGCCATCGGGTGATTGAATTATCGGGTCATTGTGTCATTTGGCGAGTTGGCCATTTGAAATCGTCCACCGCTCCGATCGCAAAATCACGAAATCAACAAATCGCTCAATGATTCGATGAACCGATGGTTCAATGGCCCGATTGTTCTATTGCTCTCGCGTGGGGACAAGCATTTCGCGGAAGACGAGGGAATCGAAAATGGCCAGCACGTGTTTGCGGTAGCTCAGCATCCGGTCCGCCATTCCAAGATACATGGGATCGCGCTGGGCCAGACGCTGCCAGCCCTCCAGGACGTGCGGAGGGACGTCGATATCCTCCCGCAGCTTTTGCAGCGGGTGCCCGCGCAGGAAGAGGCCATAGAAGAATGCCGCTTCGTGTTGCGGTTCGGGGAATTGGGGATTTGCAGTTGCCATAAGTTCAACGACCAAACAACAATTCTACCCAGAATGATTTCTGGTGCGCCAGTTAAATTCTTTCGTTGTGCCCTGACCGGAAACACAATCATAAACCCCTTGTCAAGTCCCCCCATCAATGTTCATGCGGGTTTGGCGGGCACGCCCCAGCAATATTAGTGCCAGATTCGATGCGACGGTGAATTGCTCTTCCTGGCTAATTGCAAAACTTGGCCGACCCCGGTAATATCAGAGTTTGCCTATGCTTCCTGAAGACCTTCATATCGATGACGGCGCGCTGCGGCCGATTGCGGAAAAAGTCCTGGCGGGCGAACGCCTGAGCTTTCAGGATGGCGTGGCGGCCTATCAAACCCCTGATTTGCTTGCCCTTGGCTACCTGGCGCATCACGTCCGGGTGAAGATGCACGGGATGCGCACTTACTTCAATGTCAACCGGCATATCAATCCGACCAACGTGTGCGTGGCGAGCTGCAAGCTCTGCGCTTTCGGCCGCAAGCCCGATGCTCCCGGGGCTTATACCATGGCGCTCGACGAAGCTTTCCGTGTCGCCGGGGAGAACTGGTCGGAAGCCGTCACGGAATTCCACATCGTCGGGGGACTGCACCCGGATCTGTCGTTTGACTATTACCTCGATCTGGTGCGCGGCCTGAAGCAGCGTTTCCCGAGCGTGCATGTGAAGGGATTTACGGCGGTCGAGATTGGCTATTTTTCGCATGTCACACGCCTGTCACTGGGGGAAGTGCTGCAACACCTGAAAGGCGCCGGGGTCGACTCGCTACCCGGCGGGGGTGCGGAAATTTTTGCGCCGGCGGTGCGCCGCGTTATTTGCGACCACAAAATTGGCGCCCACATGTGGCTGAAGGTTCACCGCCTGGCGCACGAGATGGGCATGCACTCAAACGCCACGATGCTTTACGGGCACATCGAATCGGCTGAGGACCGTGTTGACCACCTGCTGCAACTGCGCAAATTGCAGGATGAGACGCACGGCTTCCAGACGTATATTCCCCTTGCCTTTCATCCCGCCAACACTGAACTGGGCAAATTGGTGGCGCACGATGAGACGAGCGGCTTCATGGATCTGAAGAACGTCGCCGTGGCGCGCCTGCTGCTCGACAATTTCCCGCATATCAAGGCCTATTGGATCATGATGACCCCGCGCGTGGCACAGGTGGCGCTGCGCTTCGGAGCCGATGATCTGGATGGGACTGTGGTGGAAGAGAAGATCTATCACGATGCCGGCGCCACGACTCCCCAAGCCATGACCCGCGCTGAACTTACCCGCCTGATTCGCGAAGCCGGCTGCGAACCTTTCGAACGCGACACGCTTTACCGCCCCGTTATCCGCACGGAAACCAGCGTTACGGTGCAAGTGTAGGACCCCGTCCGATCCATCGAGTGTCCTTAAGGCAGCGCGTTCAGCGCTCGCCGGGCGTTACCGCACGGCTGATGGGGCGGCTGACGACGGTTTGGTTGTGGCCCACGAAGTCGCGAAAGATGGCTTGGAGTTTGGGGTTCTCCTGCACTTGCATATTGGAAAGGTCCCCCGTGACGGGATCATTTTTAAAAGTCGTATTCCACCAGGAGAAGCCCATGACTTTCGGCCAGCGCCCGCCCAGAATGTCGGAAAGGGCATCCTTGGTCCATGTTGCCTGGTTGGCATCGTCAATAGTCCCAAATTCACAAACGATGAACGGCTTATTCGCCAACTTCTGCATGCGTCCGTACACCCAATCCATTTGATAGCGGAACGAAATCGGCTTGGGATCGCTGGGCAATTGTCTGCCGTACACGCTGGCGCCAACCCAGTCGATCCACTCATCGCCGGGGTAATAGTTCTCAAACTTGTTCCAATCCTCCACCGGCTCATCCCAGGGGTCCACATGAAAGACCCAGCGCACGTTGTAGGCGCCTTCTTCGCGAGAGATGCGGATGATGTGCCGATAAGCCTCGCGGAATCGAGCCACCGAGTCGGCGTAGGTGCCGCCTTCCTTGTTGTACAAGCCATTCCACGGGAACCACCAGCCGTTCACTTCCACGCCATATTCGGCAATCACCGGCGAGCCGAATTTCCGGGCGTCCCGCATCCAATCCCGCAGGGGCAAATCGAACTTGCCGTCGATGATGTTCTTTAGGGAATAGACCGGGTCGGGCCGTGGAATGGTCGGCTTGCTGAGAAGCATCAGCCGGATGTAGGGAACGCTTCCATTGGCACGAATCCAACTGGCAGTCTGGCGTGGAAAATGTGGATCCTCATACCAGTTGTTCCAAAAGTAGACCCATGCCAGAGACTTGCCCACGGCGTGTTGGTAGATTTTTACATCGTCAAGGGTTATATCGCCCCCCATGCCATTCTTGCTGCCGGGAAAAACGCCATGGTAGTAGCGGCCAGGAGGCGGCTCCACCAACGTCCTGATGGGGACAGGACGCGGCTTCGGGTCGCGGCCGGCACCGGCGGCCGTGACCAGGACGGCGGCAACGAGGCGCCAAACTCGATGCGACCTTCGCGCGGCAAGACCTCCGGAAGTCATTCTTGGCCCTCAACTTGCATAAGAATCAAAGTGCTGTCGAACCGAAGGTTCGGTGGACAAATTGCCGACTGGTGCCTAAATTCTGCTTCGCAACGCAACGTCTTTACCGTATCATTCTTACCACAGTTGCTGGTTATTCGGTGTATCTAGCCTGTGCATGATATTATAGCGCTGGGTCTTATGCTTGTCTGTCTTCTAGCATTCTTAAGGTTCTGTCATCGTCGCAGGTTCTCGGTTGCCGTTCTGGTTCTTCTCACCACGCTGTTGATTTCTTTGCCGGTGGGGATGCTCCATGCAGCGCCACCCGATGACAATGAGGAGTCCACGACGGCGGCTGTCGTTTATGATGGCCAGCCCAATCCTCATTCGGATTCGTACATCCACGCTCTTTACCTGCAAAACTTACTTACTCACTTCAACTTAAAAACCGACCTGATTCCTCTCAGCTCGTATAAGCGAGGGCAACTGGCGGACTACCGAGCCGGCTTTCTGGTGGCATCCGGCGTCAATACAAAAATCCCAGCCGCTTTGCTCACCGACATCCGGGCCACAGACCACCCTTTTACCTGGTTGGGCGGGCATATCGATCAGCTCCTTTCCACGCCCGAAGCGCGCCGCCATTACGGCTTCAGTTTTGTCGAGTACCGTAAGGATCTTGATTACCGGTCAGTTGTTTATAAACAAACCTCGTTGCCCAAGCCAGAGCCGGACCTAAGCATCGTTTCCATCCAGGATCCCAAGACGGCTGAAGTCTTGTCCACGGCGGTGAACCAGAAGAAGGTTTCCAGTCCCTACGTTGTGCGGAGTGGAAATTTCTGGTTCTTTGCTGACAAGCCACTTTCGTATATGGGTGAGGGAACCCGCTACCTGGTGCTCTGCGACCTTCTCCACGACATTTTGGGAATCAATCATCCTTCCGATCAGCGCGCCATGGTGCGCATTGAGGACGTCAGCATCGACGATGATCCTGATGACCTTGAGAAAATAGCCATCTGGCTCTCGGACCGGCACATTCCTTTCCAAATGGCGATAATCCCCATATTCCGCGATCCCGCGCATTCGCTGGAGATCCGCCTTGGTGATCGCAAGGCCACGGTGGCGGCAATCCACACCATGATCACCCACGGCGGCACTCCCATCATGCACGGAATTACCCATCAGGTCCATGGGCTGAGCGGGGACGAGTACGAATTCTGGGATGAGCTGGGCAATAAGGCGGTGGGGGGCGACTCGGCGGACTTCGTGAATCGCCGATTGCGGTTGGGATTTGCCGAGTGTTTTGCCAATGACATCTACCCGGTGGCTTTTGAGGTTCCCCATTACGGGGCATCGGACGTCGACTATCGCACCCTTGGCCAGGCTTTTTCCTTGTTCTACGACCGGCCCATGGTTGTTGCTGATGACACCACTGCCCAGATGGTGCCTTACCCCGTGGTGGACGAGTATGGCCGGCACATCGTTCCTGAAAGTCTTGGCTATCTGCCCGAGGACGATCCCGAACCGTTGAAATTGGTTCAGTACGCACGCACGTTGCGAGTCGTGCGCGACGGCATCGCTTCGTTTTACTTCCACCCCTTCTTAAATCAAAAACTGCTGGAGCAGGTCATCCAGGGCATCAGTAATTTGGGCTACCACTATATTTCCCTGCGAGATTTCAGTGGCGATGTCGACTTCCAGGGCCAGTATGCTGTGCGCACCGACTCGGGTCCCATCAAGCTCTCACCCAAGGATGAATTTTGGCGCCTGCAACTCTTCAACGCCAGCGGGCAAGTGGTGAAAACCGATTTGTCGGCGACCCGTGTGAATGGCCCCGTTGAACTTCCGGTGAAGGTTCCGCCAGGAGGGTGGGCAGCCGGTGAGGTCATGAAGCGCCCGCCCCAGGCGCCCGAGCATGCCAATACGTGGTTCGAGCGGTTAAGCCAATGGTGGACAAATCTGCGTATGGTTACTCCGCCTCCCTCTACGGTGGTTAGGGAAAAATTCGCCGGGCCTCCCAACGCCTGGATTCTGTGGCAGGAGAATCCCCATGCGGGCGCCGGGCACAACCAGCAGAGTTACAAAACCGTGTTGGAAGCTCTGGGATACCAGGTGAAGTTGGTAAGCGCCTCCAAGTTCCGTGAATTGCCCAGGGCATCCGACGATACTCTCCTTGTTGTGCCCCACGCTGCGGGAGCGCGGCTTTCCGATGCACAGCAACGGCTGGTTCTCAGGTTTCTCGGGTCGGGTGGAGATGTAGTTGCCGACGGGGTGCAAACGTGGCTGACGAAAATCGGATTTGCCTTCAACGGGCTTCAGATGATCGTAACGTCGGTCACTGATCCGATTCATGCGGACATGAAATTGAAGTGGCTTCCTCCAGAGCGGATCGGGCGGTTTACCGCCCCGGAGGGGGTTCGCGAGTTGGCGGAGGACGATGAAAGCGGGCAACCCGTAGCTCTGGCCGGTTCTTTTGGGTTGGGCCACTTCCTTTACCTGGCGATGTATCTCGACAACCACACCAACGAGGGAACCAGCCACTATCCCTACTTTCCGGAATATATCAGCACCACGTTCGGCGCCACCACTTCTTTGCGCAGCCGCCACCTGGAGGTTTATTTCGATCCCAGCTATCGCCCGGGGGCGGACCTCAATCGATTGGCGACCATCTGGCATCGCACGGGCATCAGCACGATTCACGTTGCGGCATGGCAATACAGCCCGACGTTTCCGTTTGAGTACGACGAATTCGTTCGTGCCTGTCACCGCAACGGGATTGCGGTTTACGCCTGGTTCGTCTTTCCTGCCGTGGATAAGAAGATGTGGGATGAGCATCCGGAATGGCGGGAGAAGACGGCGGCCGGTACCGACGGCCAGGTGGGCTGGCGGTACGCGATGAATTTTCAGAATCCCGACTGTTTTCAGGCAGCGATGGACTGGATGAAGGCCATTCTTGCTGCCAGTGATTGGGATGGGGTTGATATCGCGGAATTAAATTTCGATGCCGATTTCAAGGACTACCTGCGCAAAGACAAGTTTGTTCCTATGAACAATATTGTGCGCGCCGACTTTAAGAAGAAAGAGGGCTTTGATCCCATCAAGTTGTTCAGCCCCAACTCTCCTTATTACTACAAGACGGACCCGTCCGCCCTGGCCAAATTTCAACGCTACCGTGAAGACATTGTGGTGGACTGGCACCGGCGCGTGCTGACGGAGTTGGAGCCTTTGCGCAAGCAGCACGGGTGGGAAGTCATCATCACTATGCTCGATGGCCTGCATGATGATTACGTGCGACCCGCTCTGGGCATTGACTCACGCCGGATTACCGCCCTGATGCGTGAGTTTCCCTTCACCCTGCAAGTTGAGGATCCTGCAAAATTTTGGATGACGAGTCCGGAACGCTACCGTCGCTTCGCGGCGACCTATCTCAAGCTGGTCCCCGATCCCCGCCGCCTGATGTTTGACGTCAACGTGGTCGACAATCGCGATATTACCGGCACCAATCTGCCGACCAA
>JARLGN010000584.1 GCA_031292775.1 Acidobacteriota bacterium
ATCTTCCGGCAAAGCTCCTTGGCGTAGTCGGGGGGAAGGTTGAAGGTGTTATCGACAAAGTTGAAGTTGGTGAACCCGCTCGACACGAGTTGTTCCAGCCAAGCAGCGATGGCTTCCGGAGAATGTGCACGGAGGGTACGTCCTTCGATGGCGCCGGTCGAGCAGAAGGTGCAATCCAGGGGGCAACCGCGGCGGCTTTGGACCGGAACCCAGAACTCGGATTTGCCGCGAACGGAGGGAATCCAGAGATCCGGTTCAGGAAGCGGGAGAGCATCCAGATTGCTCGCGAAAACTCTGTCAGCGGGCCGCTGGCCGGGAAGATAAAGGCCAGGCAGTCCGGACACTGGCTCGCGCATCGCCACGCGTTCGAGCAATGCCGAGAAGGCGGCTTCCCCTTCCCCGCAGATTCCCATGTCCGCACCAAGGTAGCGCAAGGCGCTAACGGGGAAAATGCTATAGCCCGCCCCGCCCACGACAATCGGAGCATCACTCAGGCTGCGGCAGGTCTTTACGACTTCGCGAACGGGAGGCAGGAGGAACTTCGGATCGGCCATGTTCTGGTCATCGATGTTGCGCACCGAAATGCCAACGACTTCAGGATGGAATGCTTGGAGGCAATTTCGGATGGCCGACGGCATGTCTTCCTCAAACATCAGATTCAGCAAAACCACATCATGGCCGGATGTGCGGCAGGCTGCGGCCACCAGCGCCGGCCCCAGCGGCAGAGGGAGGAGGTTCATCCTCTCAATGTTCGCGGAGATGAGAAGGACTCTCGTGGTTTGACCCCCGCGTCCGTGTTAATCGGCGGCCGGACCCGTCCTGCGTTGTTTTGCCTTCCTCATGGGCAGCACCAAGAGAACGGCATTTGAGACCACGCACCACTTACTCACGCGCAACGCCGACAGGCGCCTCAACTGCCGGAGGGCTTTTGGTCAGCAGTTGCCGATAAACAATTCGCAAAGTTGCAAGCACTGGAACGGAAAGGAAACTGCCGGGTATGCCTGCAATCGAGGCGCCCGCCAGGACTCCGAAGATGACCAGCAGCGGGTGCAGTTTCATCCCGGAACTTAGCAATTGCGGTGAAACAACGTAATCCTGAAATAAGCGAAATGCCACAAGGAAAACGATGATTGCCAGCAGGTGGTGGGATCCGCTTAATACGGCAACCAGCAAGACGATGGCCCCCCCCGCCAGAGGACCCACCATGGGAATGAACTCAAGAGGAAAAGCGACCGCAGCCAATAGAATTCCATACGGAACCCCAATTATGGTGAAGAAGAGCCCATAGGCCAGCGATGCCACTCCCCCCATCAACACCAGCGCCCTCATGTATTGCGCGAGCAGCACGTGCAGATCCGCGGCAATTCTCTCCACCACGTCGCGGCCGGACCCCACGGCAAAAACGCCCAACACGGACTCTTGCATCTCGCGCCCGTCCTTCAGGAAGAAGAAGCTGAGAATGGGGACCAGAACAATAAAAATGAGGTTTCCCGCGCGCGCGATAACTTCCAAGGCGGCGGAGGGCAACAGTGCCAGGAGGTCTCGCGAATGATGGGCGAGTTGCTGTTGTACCGTTGCCAGCACTGTGCCTTTCAGTGTCGGCGCGGCTGGCGAACCGGCGGGGGCGATGGGGGTCGCAAATCTCGTCAGGAGATCGGGAAGCCGGGCGGCCAGCAGGTTCGCCTGTTCGATCACCCGGGAACCAATCGCGATTCCAATGACAATCAGAATCCCAACCAGCGCGAGGTACACCAGGGCGAGCGCCGGCACTTTCGACCGCCCCGGCAGCCCCCGGTCCAGAAGCTTTACCAGCGGCGAGAGCAGGTACGCGAAGAGCAACGCCACAACAAAGATGAACAGCGTCTCCCGTATGACATAAAGCAGCCCCACAAGGAGCAGAACAAAGACCACAGTCCACGTGTAACGCGCGGCACGCCTATCAAGACCAAGCACGATGCTGCTCCCTCATTGACCCGGCCACCTTGCCGACAGGCAACGTTCGCCACTGCGGTGGACCAAGCGGGTACGGGCAGGATTCTACCCAGCCTGCACAACAGTCATCCTATCGCAGCGTGGTTGACCTTCACAACAGGGGTTTCAAAAGTTCCTGCCCACGGACCGAGAGAGGTATTTCGGTCCCCTTCGCAAATCACCGATGGCACACCCCCCTGCCACCCTCACCAGAGCAGCATCAATCCGAATTGCACCTGCCGGGACGTAGTGGATGTGCTGGTAATGGCGCCGGCTGTGCCGGAGAGGCCGGTGGGGTTGGCCGCGGTAGGGGGGGGTGAACACGATGAGGTTGGGAGTATTGAAGTTGGCGCGGTCAAGCAGGTTGAACATTTCGGCGCGAAACTGAAGGCGCACACCCTCGCGAATCGGGGTGGCTTTAATCACGTGGAAATCCCACGTGGCGAGTCCAGGGCCGGCAAAGGTGTCGCTTCCCAGATTGCCGGAAAATCCGCCCGTGGACGGCGGCGCGATAAACGCATTGGGATTAAACCACTGCGCGGGATTACCGAGAATCACCGGGCCGGTAAAGTTGGGGTTCAAGAATGGCCGCACCGGATTCCGCGTGTCCCCGCTGTCCGAAGGGTCGTAACTCAGTTGCGGGGTGAACGGAAATCCATCTTGCCCGGCGAGAATGCTGTTCACCGACCAACCACTCAGCACGGCGTTGACCGGGCCTTTCGAACCATTCGCAAAAGGCTTGCCCTTCCCCAGTGGCAATTTACGCAGAGGGTATGGCAAGCCGCCCCCCTACAATACCGGTTGGTTCTCGAGTATTTATTCCACCACTCAGAATGAGTAAATCTTCTGCCTCGCCGGCCTGTTGGCTGGCGACAGGAACTCCAATTCTCCCGCCTTGAGGTCTGCCCGGCCACCACATATGTTTGCTTGGTTTCTCCCTTGCAATCGAACGGCACATGGTCGCACCTCGGTCCGTCAGACTTGTAAGAGACGACGCACGGGAGGGTTCCCCAGTTCCAAGACACTACGGGAAATCACTTATTCCCAACAAAAGTGTGGGTATTCGTCCACCGGCAACCCTCAGTCGCTAAGGGTGCTGTGGATGCTTGGGAGTCCACCATTCGGGAAGAATTCTTGGGATGTGGATCTTTCTCAAAACGGGCGCCCACTCGGGACGAAACTCCGTCACGATATTACGAACGGCAACGGTTCCCAGGCCTCGCAAGGCGCGCTGCTCGGCGTGCGTGGCATTATTGTATCCATTCGGCAATAAGCCCATGCCGACAAAGCCGCCTGCCGCCGCGCCGGCGAAGTTGGAAAACGCGAAGGTATTGTGCCCGGAATCGGTCTTGTCGACGAAGGTAAAGGCGACGGCGTGAGCTACGCGGATGAAAGCGTTATTGCTGCCGGACGGAACATAGCGGGGATCCTCACGCAACGCAACCTGAGCGAGTAACCGTCCCGTTCGATTCGATGTACTCGTCACAATCTGTTCTCCATACCATCTGCCGAAAGCTCCCCCGCCATCCTTCCATTCGCGCGGATAAAGGGGAGGCGGATGGAGCATGGAAAAGCCTGCTCCGAAAGCGGGAAGAATGAAATTCTGTGGGCCGAAATTTTGATGGGCATAGATTTGAAACTTATCCTTCGGTGTGAGCCGTTTGTGGCTGACGGCCGGCGGCAGCAAGGCAATGACGCCTGACCCGCTCTCGCGCGAAACCGGCGCTTGCTCTGAGGACGAAGAATCGCGAGGATTTTGCGCAGGTGCTGAGGTCTGCGCCTGTGCCAGCATAAGTTTTGAACAAATCAACAACAGCGCGGCGGCCAGCACCGTGCCGATCGTCTTTCCAAAGCTACGTGATTCCTGATTTCGAGTGTTTGTCTTCGTATTAGTTCCCCCATCGACCGCGCCAATTGTACCCTTTTTGGGCTCGAGCATCTCCCCGCATCACAAACCCGCACCACCGCGCGGCAGAGCCGCAACTAATCTTTTAGGGACCAGCGGCGCTGGTCCGAGGCCGAACGCCGTTCGACCCTACAGCGCACGCAAAATGTCAGTCAAGAAAACCATAATTTACGGTATTACGATACAGCGCCATTGATGTGGCTCCTCAATTACACTCACGACAGTATCATTTACCCAGCGGTTTCCGCAGCGGGGAAGACATTCCCCACGATGAATATGTCAAGAGGACAAAAGTGAGCGGGAGCAGGACCCCAAGAAAGTCAATCCCCAGGACCTGCGCCAATCGTTGTGATGCCGCACCCGGAACGAGCGGTACAAGTACCGCTACGAATGCCGCCCCTATAAGCATCCACCGCGTAAAGCGAGGAGCCTTTGGGTCGGTCAATACCACCCCTGCATACAGTGCGGGCCAGAGCAGGGCGACATAGGCGAGCCGTTGGACATTGGGTTCAATGATCAGCAGAGAGCAAAACAGGATCGATTTTGCCGCGCCATCATTGGCACATCGATAGACCCAAACCAGTGCCAGCAGGCCCAGAACAATCGCCAGCGTCAGCCAGAATTGTCGAACCTCCCAGGAGGGCAAGGCAACAAGGTTCACCTGCCGATAGTTTTGATCAGGAAGGCCGGAGTAGTTCATTCGGGTGAAATACCTGAGCAACACGCCGCGCAAGGATTGGCTGGGATACCACCGGTCACCGAGAAGGGCGTTGATGCGTTGCTCCTGTTGGTACAAGGCACCTTACCGCGAGGGGTTTGAATGCAGGTCCTTTTTGATTCCCACTACCAGTGGCAACCTCATTGCCTCTTAACAAGAATTACATCGGGCCATTCGCCGACGGTCTCCGTTCCAAGCCGCCTAACGAGTGCTCATGCCTGCCTTGATCCTGGCGTTACCTGAACGTCATACCAACGCGAATGGCGACGAACCGGTTTACATTGGGAAAAAGGTATCCGATGTGGTCGTAGTAGCGGCCCTCGAGACGCAGGGCAGCGTGCTTTGCTACCCAGAGGTTAACACCGCCCCCGAGGTTGCCCCCGTTTGTCTCACCGTGCCCGAAGTAGAGGCTGTACCCTCCGGTCAC
>JARLGN010000585.1 GCA_031292775.1 Acidobacteriota bacterium
CGATGGAAGACCGACTCCAGCGCGTTGCCGCACGTCTCCGCTTCCTTCGCCAGAAAGTACGCTTGCTTCACCTGGCCCAGAACCTGGGGTTCGCCCACAATCAGGGAATCGAGACCGGCGGCCACGCGGAACAAATGACGCATGGCCTCCTCGTCGTGATGCACGTAAAAGCAGTCCGCGTACTCGTCAAAGCGAATGCCGTAAAAGGATTCGGCGAATCGGCGGAAGCCTGCCATACCGTCCTGTTTCTCAAAAGCTGCCAGGATGAATTCCACGCGATTGCAAGTAGAGACGATGACCGCTTCTTCAATCTCCGGTTCGCTTTGAAGTCGGTGCAGCACTTCCGGGATGATCCGCTCATTGAGCGCAAAGCGTTCGCGAAGCTCAAGCGGTGCTTTTTTGTGACTAATTCCCACCACAATCAAATTCATGAGTCCGTTTCCTTGACAACGCCCGATTAGGTCCTAGTAGAGCCTGATGGCTTTTTCCAAGCATCTTTCGCCTTGCAAAAGGGCAAGCACGATGCCAATCCGGAAGCCGGAATGTGATTAATATTTCAACAACACGCATGAATGATTCATCCTTTGTGTTCATACAGATAAACAGTAAAACCCATTCCAGGACTGATTGTCATATATCGATAAAGGAGCAGCAGGGCTGAGTAATTTCCCGCAAAAGTGTCGGAGTTTTCGCGCAAACTGTTTGCTTGCAATCAGCTACATCTGCTTGATGGCCGCTAAGTTTTGCCATATCCTAACTGTACAAAAAATTTACACTGACTTCCTGGTGGTATTCAGAATGCTCCAATGTAAGATGGATGTGCCCGGCGAGAGCCATTATGTCACTTCACGCCGCTCACTTCACTTGAGGAGGTCCTAATCCAATGAAGTTAATTAAGACTGTATTGCTGGTAGCTTTCGCCGTGACCATGGCCCTGCCGTTCGGAATGGGCAAAGCCGAGTATGCCAAGAAAGAGGGCAAAACTTGCACTTTCTGCCATCCTCCGGGGAAATTCAAGGAGCTTACGACCGCGGGACAGTATTACAAGGATCACAACCACTCCTTGGAAGGTTACAAGGAAGCGGCCAAGTAGTTCGAGTGGGTCGGTCGCGAGGGTGGGGATGGTAATCTGCACGTCCCGCCCTCGCCGGCCAAAGCTCCGGTGAGGTGGTATAAGGTACTCGCCGCACGCATGCAAAACTGTACCCTTCGGGGTTTTCCCAGATGATACAATACGCGCTAATTTTACATCCTGTGTTTACACGGGCAAGAAAGGACTGTGGCTTTGCCGGAACCCATCAAGAGTAATGCGCAGGGCGTTCTCAACAGGTTGCGCGGCATCGTGCGGCCTGCCGTGTATCTCAGCCAGAATCTGATCAGCCGCATTGGTGTGGTTTTGACCACGACAGCGGGCATTACTCTGGTCTTTGCATTTGGATTGCTCATTTTCGGTTTTCAACCCAATCCTTATGCGGGAATTATGGTGTTCTTCATTCTGCCCGCCATTTTTGCCGTGGGACTGATCTTGATTCCCATTGGCATTGTCCGCGATCTCCACAAGTTCCGGCGTCTGGGCACTCTTCCGGTGGCTTACCCTTCGGTCGATTTTTCCCATCGTGGGGTGCGGAGGACGCTGCTGTTTATCGCCATCATGACGGCCATCAATGTTCCCATTTTCGGCTTTGCCACCTACCGGGGAACGGTCTTCATGGAGTCCACCCAGTTCTGCGGCCAGACCTGCCACAAGGTGATGGACCCGGAATACACTGCCTACCAGCGCTCTCCCCACGCGCGGGTGGCCTGCGTGGAGTGCCACATTGGCCCGGGCGCGCCGTGGTTTGTGCGCTCCAAGCTTTCCGGCAGCTACCAGGTCCTGGCCGTGACTTTCAACCTCTACCCCCGGCCCATTACCACGCCTATTCACAATCTGCGCCCGGCGCGCGAAACCTGCGAGCAGTGCCATTGGCCGGAGCGCTTTTCCGGCGACAAGCTGGTCATCAAAACGAAGTATGCCGACGACGAAAAGAATTCCTCCACCAAGACCGTGCTGCTGGTGCATATCGGTGGGCGCAACCCTGACAGCCTGTTGGTGGGAATCCATGGCCGTCATTTGGGCCTGGTGTCGTACCGCCCGGGAGACGCCAAGCGGCAGGAGATTCCCTGGGTGAGCTATCGCGCCGCGGACGGCACGGTGACCGAATATGCCTCCACGGAAACTCCCCCCAAGCCCGACTTGCTGGCGCGCGGCGAGCTCCGCACGATGGATTGCATGGACTGCCACAACCGGCCCACCCACACCTTCGACATGCCGGAAAACGCCGTGAACCGGGAAATGGCGGCAGGCCGCATCAATCCCGCTCTCCCCTTTATTCATAAAGAGGCCATTGAGCTTCTGAAAGTGAATTACCGCAGCCGCCTGGCGGCGGAGACTGAGTTGCCCGACGCTTTGCGGGAATACTATCGCAAGAATTACTTTGCCATTTACAATTCCCAGCGCGCCGCCATCGAACAAGCCGCCAAGGGGATTCTGTACATTTATCAGGGAAACGTTTTCCCCGAAATGAACATCACCTGGGGGACTTATCCCAACAATCTTGGCCACAATGATTTTCCCGGCTGTTTCCGCTGCCACGATGGCAATCACAAGTCGAAGGACGGGAAGGAAATCACGCAGGACTGCAACGCCTGCCATTCCCTGCTGGCCATGGACGAGCCCGATCCTAAGATTCTTCACGAACTGGCGGGCGGAAATTAGAGACCACGTTGCGGCGATATCATGCTGCCCGTGGTGCAACGTAGCGGCGGGTTTATCCCGCCATTGCAATTAGTGTTAAACTGTTTGGGCTTTTCATTGGGCCTTTTGCTAAATGCGAGTCAAATAATCTGCTTCCCGAGGAGGATTCCATGAAGTTACTTCAAGTCCTGATCGCGCTTGCTATTCTCAGCGGCTCCATGATTTCGATTTCCACCGCCAAGCCGGCCTATGCGAAGAAAGAAGGCAAGAAGTGCACGTATTGCCATGTCGCCGCGGGCAAGCCGGATTTGAACGATACGGGCAAGTGCTACAAAGCCAACGATCATTCGCTGGCCAAGTGCACCGCTCCTGCAAGCAACTAAGGTAGTCCACCACCAACCGCGTTGCCTTTGGTTTATCCGTCGTAGCGCCGGGCTTTACAGGCTGCGGAAAAACGCGTCGCTGTTGTGCTTATCAGCATCACCGATTCAGACCACCCCGGCGCTCAGCGCGCCTCCCCTCCTCATCTGAGGAGGGGAGCCCTCAAAACACCCCTCCTGATTCAGGAGGGGTGGCGCGCAAGCGACGGGGTGGTTACCGGCAATTAACTCCTTACCCGTTGTGACGACTTCTTCCCCAGCCCGTTTAGCCCTGCACGGCCTATTCTCCGTGCCCGGTACGTTGTCACCTTGATTTCCGAACAGGGGAAGCGCCCAACTCCCAACTTTGTCGGAACAAGTTCCGAACGGCGCTACGAACGGCCACCTCGACGCCCGCGCTCACGGGCATAATCCCGGGAGCGCGGGCCAGTCCGCCAACCCCACGAGCCATCAAGCATCGGACCGATGCGCGGGCCTTACTGCGCGCCGGAATATGTAATGGAGAAGTCCGCGTTATGCCTGCTTCATCTTTTTTTGCAGAAGGGTCAGCAGTTCGCGATCGAGTTGATGGCCGTACCAATCCTCGAATTTCGTGCCCTTTCGTTCGGTGTCGAGGATTCCAAAGGGCCCGCGGAGGTTCCGCAACGCCCAGCCGCTGTGCAGCTTGCCAATCACGTCGAGCGTGTCTTTGAACCAGGCGAGCACGATGCTGTGGGGCGTGTACTTGTAGCATCCCATCTCGCCGAAATGAATACGTCCGCCGTGTTTCTCCAGGGCACGCAGGTCGCGAAAGGAGTATTCAATTGTGCTCCTGTCGATAGCCACATGCCCGTTGGGAGCCAAGACCGGCCAACTCGGCGGTCTGGAACCCGTGGCCCAAGGCGCCCATTCCGCTTTGTATAATGTCAATTGCAGAGGCATGTAGGCGAACCTGCCTTGGATAACACCCGTCTCAAGCAGTTCCGGGATGGGGGTACCTCCCCCATAGCCATCGCTGACAATCAACCGCTGACCGTCGACCGAACGGATGGCTGTGATACCCACACGCGCCACCCGGAGGCAATTCGCTATCTGGTCCGAGTGTATCTCGCTGAAGACATCGATGCCTGTCTGATCACCTTGCCGCATGGCTACTTTCTCCGCATGGGTCATTGGCGGCAACGGCGCATTCAACAGGTTAAAACTCAGCCGCTCGCTCGGAATATCTTTGTAACGCTGGGCGAAGAACGTCCACTGATGGGCAAACGCTTCCAAAGTCTCCGCATCTTCGAAGAGGTTGGTTTTTTCCACAATTATGCGGACTTTGCTGAGGTTGCCGGTCCTCAAATCATGCAGGGATACAGCTCCGATAGCCGGATCCTGTCTGTCCAGAACGCAATAACCCGGAGCGCGGTGCAGGCAGATGTTGACGTGAATCCCGTACTTCTCTCCCAGGCGGATGGCCCGGTCAATGGGCTCCACTTTCTCCTCATGGATTTTCATCATGTCATTCGGATCGGTCCAGAAGCGGTAGTCCATGGGCAGCCGGACAAAGTTGAACCCCCAATCACGAATCCAGCGGAAGTCGTCTTCTACAAACATTCCGTCATTCTTGTAAGGGAAATAATTCATCCAGTCCGGGTCAGTGGAGAAATATTCAAGCAGGTTGAAGCCATACCAGCGCGGATTCTGCACGATTTCACGCTGCTTTTTGGGAGGTTCGGCGGGAGAGCGCGCAAGAACCTGTACGGCAGGCAGGTTCATGGCGGCCAACGCTGTGGCTGCCGCCAGTGATTTCAGCACGCGGCGACGGTTCACGCCTCCGGCTGACTGGCCAGATTGGCCCAGGCAACATTTCGTTTCTACATCAGTAACTGAAGTTTCTGGGGTTGTGCGGGGATTATGCCGTTTCATCATGAGGGGGCCTCATTGTCGCGAACGACTGGGGCGTTATATTCCGTCCAGCAGGCTTGCGAGTCAAGCATTTAGACTAAAGACTGCTCCATCACACAGGTCTTCAGCCGTGGGGTGCGTGGGTGTATCATGACGCCACTGGATACACACATGAAGCCGTCGCCAACTCTACCGCGATTGAAATTCTCAATTGTCTTTCTAGCAACACTCGCCGCTATCTCTGCGCGCCCCATTTGCACGCAGGTGCAACAATCTCAGCCTCATCTAACTCCGCAGGAACTCCGACTTTACCAGCGCGCGCGAACACCGATGGACTGGACCGCCGATGAAATTCGGGTGAACCGTGATCTCCAGCACATCCAACTGGCGGAGAGTCAACGTGACCTTCCAGTGATTCTCAAGAAAGTGGGCGATAGCGTGGCGACGCTCTTCCAAAACCTACCCAACATCACGTGTGCGGAAAAGGTCGTATCCCACGCTCGCAGTTTCCAAAGCCATTCCACCGGCGAAGAAGGCTCCACTTACTGGTTCCGCTATCAGGTGCTGGTCCACATGCGGGACGGCACGCCGTTTCTGGAGGAGTACCGGACGGAAACCAATGGGAATGTTGTCGATTATGCCCGATTCCCGCATGCTCCCATGCATGCTTCCCGCCCTATCGCCACCGTGCTGAATTTCCATCCCCACATCCAGGCGGCGTGCCGGTTCCGTTACTTTGGCCGGCAGGATATTGAGGGGCGGCAGTGTGAGGTGGTGGGTTTCGCACAAACTCCGGACGGGGATCCCACGGTGAGTGTACTCCGACTCCGTAACAAAACGGCGGGACTTCTACTGCAGGGGTTGGCATGGATCGACGCCACCAGCCACCAGATGCTACGCATTCAAACCGACCTGCTGGCTCCGCGGCCGGACGTGGGCCTGGAGGTTTTGACCACCGAGATCGACTTCCGTGACATCCAGCTTGCAGAAACGCCCGCTACGTTCCGGCTCCCCAGCAGAGTCACTATCGATCTCTGGACCGGAGGCCAGCACTTCCGGAATATCCACGAGTACTCCGATTTCAAATTGTTCCGCGTGGAGAGCCGCATCGGCGGTACGCCTTAGTCTTCCCTCGTCAAATTCCTGAGAAGGCTACAGAATGTTTCGCGGCCGAGCCCTGAAGGGGCGATCTACGAATCCACCTGCAGGCCCCTTCGAGGGGATGATTCAGGAATCCGGGAAGAAATTGCGGTGGGTGTTAGCGCGCCCCTTCAGGGCTTGCACCGGTAACCGTTCCATAAACCCAGGGCGTTGCCCTGGGCTGGATTAGGTCGCCCCTTCGGGGCTTGAAAGCAACACCGCCCACAAGGAATCGCGGAGATTGGTAAGAAGTACAGGCTAACCCGCGTGCAAATCTCCGTGTGCGCAGGAGCTATTCCGCGCAAAATCTAATTTGCATTAATTGACGCGAATTCACTAAAATTATCCGGAGTTTATGGGCAAATCCATTTCCATGCGAGGGTGAAAGAACTTGAACGGAAAACACGGTAAGGCCTGGTTGTTGGCGGTAATTCTCATTCTGGTGCTGGGTGCGGGAGTCCCCTGGGTGGCGATGCGCGCGAATCCTGCCGCGCAGGGCCCCAAGGTCACTGACGCCACGCGCGACAAGATTCTGACGTACATCCGCGAGCGCTTTGGCGTGCCGGGAACCGTAAAGCTGGCTCTCGGCGGGTTGCATGCTTCTGCCGTGGCCCCCGGCTTCAATGAGGCGGCGGTGATGGTGGACGAAGGCAAGAACCAGCGCACGCAGCCCATCCTTGTTTCCCGGGACTCTCGTTTTCTGATTGTGGTGGTAGGCAGCGTTATTGACCTCCACCAGAATTCCACCGCGGAGATGGCTCAACGCGTTCAGGAGGTATTCAAGACGGCGCCCACCCTGAAGCTATCCGTGGGCGGCTTTAAAGCATCGCCCGCACCTGATTTTGAGCAGGGCACCCTGACCATGGATGATGGCAAGGCGAAGCAGGAACGCACCGTGCTGCTTACCCGGGATCGGAAGCACCTGATTGTGAGCGAGCTTTACAGTTTGGCCGTCGATCCCCGGCAGCAGGCGCTGCACACCATTTCGCTGCACGACGAAGCCTCCCAGGGTCCGGTCGGCGCTCCCGTTACCATTGTGGAGTATGCTGACCTGCAGTGCCCAACCTGTGCCCGCGTCCAGGAATTCCTGGAAACCAAGATCGTGCCGCGTTACGGCAATAAGGTGCGCATTGTGTTCAAGGAATTTCCGCTCTTGGGAATTCATGACTGGTCGTTGACCGCGGCCATCGCCTGCCAGTGCGCCTATGAAATCAATCCTTCCGCTTACGTACCACTCCGCTCCGCCATCTTCAAGAACCAGCAAACCATCAATGTCGCCAACCTGCGGGAAACGCTGCTGAGCTTTGGAGAAGAGGCCGGAGCAAACCGCGTGAAACTGGCGGGTTGCCTTGATGCCAAATCGAGTTACCCCCGGATCCAGCGCGACCTGGCCGAAGCCAAGCGCCTCCAGGTAAATCAAACCCCCACAGTGTTCATCAACGGGCGAATGATGATTGGACTGCCGTCCGAAGATGCCTACTATCAGGCCATCGACGAAGCCCTGCGCGGCAAGTGATGTGCCGCCTGCGCGAAGCGCCTTGGAGTGCGGGAGCCACTGCGGCGGAATACAGTAGTACCCACTACGACCGACATATCGCGGACTCAGATCAAGTCATGATTTGAGCCTGCGCGAAGCGCCTTGGAGTGCGGCAGCAGCAGCTACCGCCTTGGAATGCGCCAGCCACCGCGGCGGAGCGCAGGTATACCCAC
>JARLGN010000586.1 GCA_031292775.1 Acidobacteriota bacterium
CTTTATTCCCTTTTTCGAAGATATTTCCGTGGACTACGACCCGGGAACAACCACCAGTATTACCATGCACGACGGATCGCACATGATGCTGCGCAAGCTTGCTACTGAGTACGATGCCACTAACAAGGGCGCGGCCCTGCACATGCTTACCGAATCCCACGACAAGGGAGAAATCGTAACAGGGCTTTTCTATGTGGATCCGCAAAGGCCGAATTTCATCGACCAGTTGAATGTGATGGACGATGCGCTGGCAACCCTCCCGGAATCCAAGGTGCGTCCGCCCAAGGAAGTTCTGGATCAGGTCATGCAGTCGCTGATGTAAGGGGTTCATCAACACAATACCGCCATGAAGGCTGCCGAACACCCCGCCGCCGTCATACGTGGCCCATCGCTGTCATCCTGAGTCCGTTAGCCGTAATACTGAGCGAAGCGAGAATCTCGTTCTGGCGGGGTAAACAACGTGGACGACCTCACTTTTCCGGAAACGGCTTTTCGGCAATTTATGGTAAAGCAGGCATATACGAACCATGACCAACAATCCAACTTTTGCTCCCTCCACGGAATTCAAGCTCGCCCTTGAAACCAGTGTTAATGAATACTTCCAGCGGGCAGGGATCGCCAGGACCGGAAACCTCGCCACGCTTCTGAAAGCGGCATTGGCGCTTGCGTGGCTTGCCGCCTCGTATTACCTGATGGTTTTCCGAATCACCGGTTGGCCCGGAGGCATTCTTACCGGCCTGTCGCTCGCCCTGGCCATGACTGCTGTTGCGTTCAACATCCAGCACGACGGCAACCACGGAAGCTTTTCCCGCCACGCGTGGATTAATCGTTTGGCAGGGGCAACGCTTGATCTCCTGGGGTGCAGCTCTTACCTTTGGGTTTGGAAACACAACTTCAGCCACCACACCTACACCAATATCCCCCAGGTGGACGATGACATTGACCTGGCACCGATCGGGCGGTGCTCATCCAATATTCCACTCCGTCCATACCATCGCTATCAACAGTATTACCTTTGGTTCGCCTACACCTTGCTGGTGATTCAGTGGCACGTTTATAGTGACTTCAGGAAACTGATAACAGGGAAAATTGGGGGCAGGACCTTTACCCCGCCACGAGGGTGGGATCTGGCGGAACTGGTTGCGGGGAAACTCACCTACCTCAGCCTGGCGTTTGTTGTTCCCCTGTTGCGTCACCCTTGGTGGGTCGTAGTGGCATCGTATTTCGGAATCACGATGGTCCTGGGGCTGGTGAACAGCATAGTCTTCCAGTTGGCCCACCTGGTCGAAGAGACTGAGCACCCGGCTCTATCGGAAGATGTCCACGCCGAGTGGGTGATTCACCAGTTCCGGACCACCGCTGATTTCGCGCAAGATAACCGCTTGCTTGCCTGGTGCCTCGGCGGATTAAACTTCCAGGTTGTTCACCATCTCTTCCCGAGAATTTGCCACGTTCACTATCCGCAGGTGGCACGGATCGTCGCGGAGGTTTGCGACAAATATCAGGTCAAATACCAGGCCCACCGTTCATTCTCGGGAGCAATCCGCTCCCACTTCCGGTTCCTGAAAACGATGGGACGCGCGCCAGAACAACCACCGTCATCCCTGTTACCGGCTTTGGAAGCACCGGTAAATGCATCCGCATTATAGATGCCTGGTTAATGCCCTGGTTGAAGCAGATATCGGATCTTTGGGGGGGTGCGAATTCCAAACTAATCTATCGGAATTGACGGCGCACACGTCACGCCATCGGCTCGTAGCACAGCAGGACATTCCCATTGCCGAAGGCACGCGTCTTCGTCAGCTTCAAGGTCAACTTCCCCTTGATTCCCTCGAACATGGTCTTTCCCTTCCCTAAGGCAACGGGATTCATCACGATCTGATATTCGTCAATCAGACCCTCCTGCGCCAATTGCGCCACAATGCTGCCGCTTCCCAAAATTGCCAGGCCAGGTCCGGGCTCTTGCTTCATTTTTCGTATTTCCGCCGCCACGTCGCCCTTCACTAACTTTGTGTTCTTCCATGAAGCCTTTCCCAGGGTTCGCGAAAATACCACCTTGGGCAGATTGTTCATCCGCTCGGCCACAACAGGGTCATTTTTCATTGCCATGGGTGTCGGCCAGTAGCTTGCCATAAGCTCGTAAGTAATCCTGCCAAACACAAGTTCGCCCCCGCCCGAGGCATTATCTGCGACAAAGGCGTTCCACTCCGCGTCCTGCCTATCCTTGTGCGCCCAACTCATGTCCCCGTTTGCGTCTGCAATGTTGCCATCCAGAGTCACCTGATTGAAAACGACAAGTTTCCGCATGACGCTTCTCCTCTTCTTCCTTCTGTCAGTTGGGCCGACGGGGCATCTCGTGGGGCATGTGATTTCTCAAAGGATCCACATTAGCGAACGCAAGGTGGATTCATGTGCGAGCGAAAACCGTGGGAGTGTGCTTCCCCTTATTTCTTCTCACAAGTGAAGGCAAACTTGAAACTGTCAACCCCCACGCCCGGGTCCACATCAACTCGCTCCACCTGTTCGGCGCAACCGTGACGATTCAGGGAGATGGAACTGCGGCCCGGGAGCAACTCCATCGCTGCCATGCCATCGTCACCGCTGGTGGCTTTGACCTCATCAAGGATGTCGCCGTTGGAAAAGATGACATCCATTTCAATGCCGCCTAGGGGTTTATGGTCGGCGTCAAAAACCCTGAGCAACACGGGCTTGTGTACCAACTTCTTCGCCTCGTAAATCTCGACCGGAAAAAATACCAGTTGCGAGTTTACGCTGGGGGCGGCGCCGGTTAGTTCCTCGTGATGGTAGATCAAGGTATCCTCTTTGGCGTCTTCGCGGCGTCCGGCGACCCAATACGTGGTCAGGGGAAGGTTGGCGAAAGAAAACCGCCCGTCTCCCCCCGTGACTTGCTGGTCAATCAACTGCCCCTGCTCGTCGCTGAGGGACACGCGAATGCCGGCGCGCGGCTGAAGGTCCTTTCCCAGCGCCGCTCCGGCCAAAACTCCCTTGGAGTCGGGAAGGGGCGGCCGCAATTCAACGGTAATGGTGTTGCTCGTTACTTCGCCCCGCCATAGCGGCGTTCCGAGATTGCGCTGAAATTGATCTCCATTGGAGAAACTCGCCCCGTAGGCCACGGTTAACTTGTAAGCGCCCCAAACCGGTTTCTGCCCCTCGGCCAGCGCCGGCCGCAAGTGGACAATTGACACTTCATCATAGTCACCGCCCGCCGCCAGCTTTGCCAGACGCGGCTTCGGCATTTGCACATACTCCAGCGTGGTTGCTTCTGCCGGCGTAATCACCGCTTGCGCTGCCTTGGCATCAGCGGGTTGCAGCCGTACCTCCACAGTTGAGCCTCCCGTGGTTTCGATGGGTTGGTCTTCTTCCCGGGGGCGGTCCTCCAGCGGGTGCTTCCCTTTTGCCCGACGGTAAAGCCACGTGGTTTGCGGCGTGGAGTTGTGAATGTGCAGCACGATGCGCGCCGCTTCCGGTTCCGCCACAAATTGCTGACGCGCGGAAATAAGCAACTGGATCTGTGGTGGTGCAGCCACAGGAGTGTTCTGCTCGGGCGGGGAAGGAATGGTCTTCGGGCCGCGCAGGGAGGGCGGGGGCTCCTGGCCAAGCGCCGGCGTCATTGGCAGGAGCCATGAAACTCCAACCAAGCAGGCCATCACCATAAGTCGAAGCGTTCCAAATCCTGTCTTTGCCATCGGACCCGTATCTAAATCATACTCCGGAGCCGCCGTAGCGCGGACCTGTTTTTTGGGTCCGCGGTTTGCCCGCTATTAACAATGAAAAGCCGCGGGCATTCAGAACAGGTCCGCGCTGCACTTAGGCATCATACCTCGTGCATGATATACTCGTATAGCGAGGCAAATATGCTGGCAATTCGACTTCCGCCGACCATTGAAAAGCGCCTGGAGAGGCTCGCCCGGCGCACCGGCCGCACTAAAACCTTCTATGTTCGTGAAGCGCTCCTGGAACACCTGGAAGACATGGAAGACGTGTATCTGGCCGAAGCTGCGCTGGAACGCATCCGCACCGGCGAGGCAAAGACCATCCCCCTGAAAGACGTTATGAAACGCCATGGCCTGGAACGTTGAACTGTCCGTCGAGGTTGACCGGGCGCTGAGCAAACTCGACGCGCAGCACGCCAAGCGCATCCTGAAGTTCCTTAACCAACGCCTGGCAAAGTTGGACGATCCGCGCAGCATCGGGAAAGCATTGCGCGGCTCGCGTCTGGGAGAATTCTGGAAGTACCGCGTGGGCGATTACCGGCTCATCTGCAAGATCGAAGACAACCGGATGATCGTGCTTGTTCTCCGCGTTGGGCACCGCAAAGAAATCTACCGATAGCCCTAAGGCTGTTCGTTGTTGAGGACGGCAGCAACTCCAGAAAAAAAGCAAGCAAGTGTAGCGCAGCGCGGCGGAGCC
>JARLGN010000587.1 GCA_031292775.1 Acidobacteriota bacterium
ATTCTCTGCTGCCAGTTCTATTGAAAGTCCGGCGTCAGTTCCCGCAATTGTTCCGGGGTGAGTTGTGTCTGGGCCGGATACTTGGGGTGATCGACCACAATCCTGGCGCCATGGGGAAATGCCGCAACCTGCGCCGGGCTCAGTTGGAACTTAACATACTGCACTGAACTGAGGCGGTCGGTGGAGATCTGGCGGTCGTCAAATCGCGCCTGCGATCTCTGGCCACCAGCTTCGAGCCAGATATGGTGCTCCAAACCCAGCAAGGCGCGCAGCCAGACGTCGCGCTCCGCCGGCGTTTCGTATTCAATCAGCAGGCTGGCACAAAGCTCCCCTTTCGCGGGGATAAGTTCGTTGTAGGTCTCAACCTCGTGGGCAATCTCGTGGGGATTTTGCAACCGCTCGATGCGCGTCATCTCTTGAATCTGATAGAGCACGGTTTCGCGGTTTTCGAACAGGAATGTCAGGTTTTCGCCCACGCGAATGCGGCGCCGGTCCTTCAGGGCCATCATCTGCGGCCGCCATTCCGGGCGCATGATCTCATAGTCGGTAATATGTTTAATTTCCGAAACGTCGATGGGTCGCATAGGTCTACATCTTCTCCTCAGGAGGATTGATGGCTTTGGCAAAGCCGTCGGAGCGGTAGGCGCGGGCCAGCACCTGGATGGGGTGGATTGGCCGCTGGCCAATCGCCTGCTGAAATTGAATCGCCGCCAGTGGGCAATCGGTGGCCATCACATTGGCCTCGACAGCCTGCATCTGGTCAAATGCTTTCTTGCCGCTCAGAAGCGAGAGAGGGAAAAACTCCTTGCGCATCGCCCACGTTCCATCGTGCCCGCAGCATTGTTCGACCATCTTGACGGTCGTTCCCGGGATCAGGCGCATCAGGTCGCGGGAGCGGAAGCCGATATTCTGCGCGCGCAGGTGGCAGGGGACATGGTAGGCAACCAGTTCCGGAGTCGTCCGGAAGTCACGGTTGAATTTACCTTCCTGCTTGAGTTGAAACAAAAACTCGCACGGGTCCATGGTGGAGGCGGCAACCTGCCGGGCTTCCGGCGTGCCCACCAGTTCCCCGTATTCTTTACGCATCGTGTAAGAGCAGGTGGGATTGACCGCCAGAACCTTCTTCCCTTCCCGCACGTACGGAAGCAATGCCTCCACATTTTGCCGCGCCAGCCGCTTGGCCAGATCGATGTCACCCGCTTCCAATGCCGGCATGCCGCAACAATTCTGCTTCGGCAGGCCCAGGGCGATCCCATTCCGCGAAAAAACCTCCATAAGGTCCCGGCCCAAGTCAGGATGGTTATAGTTCACAAAGCAGGTGCTGAAGAGCACGGCTTTACTGGGATCGCCGGCGGGCGCCGGTTGCTTGCGGTACCAATCCTCAAACGTCTCGCCGTGGAATTCAGGAAGGAGCTTGTCCTTATGGATACCCAACCCTGGCTGCATCGCGGTCCGCAGCAGCGGTTGGCGGTTTGCCCAGTTGGCAAGACCGGGAGTGAGCTTCGCCATTTTTCCCAGCATCTCGGGCCGCGATAAGAGCCGGTCCCGCAGCCCGATTCCATGCTCCCTCTGGCGTATTGCGTGGGCGCGCATTACCAGGCGTGGAAAGTCGAGTTGAAACTCGTGCTTGTCATCGGGAGTGTAAGGGCACTTCACGTAGCAAATCTTGCACTGAAAGCAGCCGTCAAGAACCCGGCCTGTCTCTTGCGGCGTCAATTCAACGTGGTCGCCCGTCTGGCTGTCAAACGCCTTGAACATGTCAGGAAATGCGGGACAGAGGTTGAAGCAGAGGCGGCAACCGTTGCAGATTTCGAAGACGCGCCGCAACTCCGCGTGCAGCCCTTTCGGATCCCAGTAGATTGGATCGTTGGGATCGTAGCTCATGCCAGTGGTGGGCGCGCCTTTGATGATATCCATGGGATCGGCTCCGGAGAATCGGGGTGAGGTCAACACGACGGCGCGGACGCCGTCGTGTCGCCCTGTGGGTAAATATTCCGAGGGAGAAGGTTAGGAAATGCTTTCCAGACCCTTTTGGAATCGGCCCGCGTGGGATTTCTCCGCCTTGGCCAGGGTCTCAAACCAGTCCGCGATTTCGCTGAAGCCTTCTTCACGCGCGGCCTTGGCCATTCCGGGGTACATGTCAGTGTATTCGTGAGTCTCGCCGGCGATGGCGGCCTTCAAGTTGTCCTGAGAGTCGCCGATGGGGAGATCGGTGGCAGGATCGCCCACCGATTTCAGGTAGTCCAGGTGGCCGTGAGCGTGGCCCGTCTCACCTTCCGCTGTGTCGCGAAACAAACCGGCGATGTCCGGCAAACCCTCAACGTCCGCCTGCTTGGAGAAATATAGATACCGGCGGTTAGCCTGCGACTCACCGGAAAATGCTGCCTTCAGATTTTCGTGGGTCTTCGAACCTTTCAAATTGGTGGCCATAGTTTTGACTCCTTGGAATTTAATATTTATGTTGAAGCCTGAACTCCCGGCCCACATTGGCCGCAGAAACCTAAGAAACTCACATTGTAGCTTTCCACCCGGAAGCCCTTGGGAAGGGGCTTCTTTAAGTGCACCGGAACCACACTGTCTTCGGGGATATCCAAAATTTTCCCACAGGATGCGCAGATGAGATGGTGATGGGACTCAAGATTCGCATCCAACCGCATGGTCTGGTCAGGGGTGCTCACCTCCCTGAGTAATCCGGCATCAAGAAAGGTTTTAATGTTCTTATAAATGGTAGCGAGCGAGATGGAGGGGATCTCCTTGCGAACCTGCGCGAAGGTTTCCTCCGGGGTGGGATGCTGTGCCGTTCCCGCCATAATACGATAAATCACCCAGCGTTGATGGGTCATCGCCAGGCCCCGTTCCGCACAACGAGAGCGGAAGGCTTTCATGCGCAGGTCGAGAGTTTGTTGATTCATCATCATCTGAGAACGACTCGTAAACGATAATGATTATCGTATACGTTCCAATTCTGCCCCAGCCTCCGGATTTATGCAACAGTTTTTTTGGTGAATGTCTTTTAGTGAATTTCGCTGCGGATAGGGCGCACTCCAGATGCGTGGTCTGAACCCTTTCAGCGCGATGGAGACCCTACGCAGAACTGGTGTCCGCTCAGAGCGATAGTTTGAGTGATTTTTCCGCAGCCCGGTTGGTCCCGGACGGACGAGGAGAATAAACAGCAGGCCCCCAGCTCATCAACGCGCCTCGTTTCGAATAATCGAAACTCGGGCGTCAAGCTGGGAGAAGCCCCGGGCAAGGCCATGGCGCAAGAAATACCACCACCCTGCGCGGGCGCCCTCTCTCCAATTTGCAAGACCAAAGGACGAGGCTGGCGAATATACGTATTCACCAACACCGATCCCTCATCTTGCCCGCCGGAGCAGGGGAGCAAGCGCGCGAGCAATGCGCGCGGGACAGCCGGGCCAGTCTCAATGCTTGGCGAGCTTCTCAGCCATCGACATCAGCAGTCTGCGGTTTGTGCTCGTCATGCTCTCAAAGAACTTGATCAGCTTCTTAACCGGCTTACCCAGGTTCACCTGATCGGGAACCTTGGGTGCTGACGGTTTTCCCTCGCCTTGGAAGAGCAACTGGTATGTTTCCACTTCCAATGCTTTGGAGAATTTTTCCAGAGTAGCGAGCGAGGGGGCGGTGTACCCGCCTTCAACGCGAGAGATGTACGAGCGCAAGAGACCGGATCGCCGTTCGATGTCGCCTTGCGAGAGACCTTTTACTTCACGTAATTGTCGTAATCGTTTGCCTACATCCATAACTGGATTAGAACAGAATTAAAACCTCGTGTCAACCCTCACTAGTTATTACCTTAACGCCTTACTAAAGCCCTTAAAGTACCTGATTGGTTCTTTCCGACGAAGATAGCCCTCATGTTCCGATTCTCACCCTGTGAAATACCCATAAGTATGTTAGGAGGCTGACTTACCGGGCAGGGGGCTGTTTTGCCGCACGCTGAGCTTCCATGGCAAGCCATTCCAGCATGAACATGGTCAGCGTACTGGCGGGGGCTTCCTGCAGAGAGGGGACCAGTATTCCCAGGTGTGAGCGTTCCACCAGCTCGAGATCGTTACTGTCAGTCAGGGATAACACCCGCGCTCCGGTCGCCTGGACTTGTGCCGCGCAGCGATGGATCAGTTTCTTGATTTTCGAATGCGAGCCGGAAAGAAATAAAACCGCGTCGCCACTCCGGGCAAGGCCGGCCGGACCACTGGAAAACTCCGAGGGTTCCATTGCCTCCACGGCCAGTCCCGCCAGGGAATGCAGTCGCCGCGCCGCTTGCCACGCGGGGAAGTGGAGCAAACCTCCACCCACAATGCTTAGCCGGGGAAAAGCCGCCACCTCTGTTCCCGCCGAACGGACCACGGTGGGAAGTTGCGTAAACACCCATTCGAGCTTGTCGGGAAGCTGATTAAGCTCCTCTGTCATCAAGTCCCACTGCGGCTCCGCACGCTTCAGAGCCCGCGCGACTTCGAACGCCAGAAGGTTGAGGGCGGCATGCAAGCAGACCGTCACAGCGGGCATCGCCGTTTCACCTTCCACCGGCGTGAGCAGAACATGATCCGCCAAAGCCACCAATGGGCTGTCAGCAGCATTAGTTAACACCACGAGAGTGCAACCCCGCTTGCGGGCAGTCTCGGCAAGCGCCACCGCTTCCGGCCATTCTCCCTTGGCGGCAATCATGACCAGCACTGACCGCAGGCGCAGTAGAGAAAGCGCGTAGGTCTGGAAGACTTCCACCGGACGCGCCACCACGGGCCAGCCGAGAAGCGTTTCAAACGCATAGCTTGCCGCAATGCCGAGGCCGGCGCAATCCCCCGCCCCGCAGACATAAACCGGCCCATCACCCCAGCGGACCTTGCGCGCCACCGTTCCAAACTCGGCGCGCACCTTTTCCAGCGTCGTGCGAAGAGCGCCGGGGATTTGCTGAATCTGCTGCCGATTTACCATGGGTACCATCCTACAGTTGGATATTGACTGGCTCCACATTGGCATGACCCCCGCCGGGACCGAGTTCAACCAGTGGAGCTTCATTCGAAACAAACATATGCGCGGAAAGGTGTGCCCCAAACAGCAGGATCAAGGAACCCACATACGCCCAAAAGAGCAGGGTCACGGACAACGCAAAGGGGCCGTAGACATCCCGGAAGCGAAACATCGGCAGTGTCAGTGAATAGATGACCTTTCCGATTTCCGATAAGATCCCGGTGGCGATGGCGGCGGGAAGAACCCGCGCCACGGGAACCTTTCCGTTGGGCAGGATGTAGTAAATCATAAAATAAGTCGCGGCCACGAGGGGCACGGAGGCAATCTCCAGGACGACGCTCGATACAAAAGTAAGGAGGGCCTTGGGGGGTATCCAACCAATCAGGAAGGTAATGGCCGATTGCACTGGAGTGATGGCTAGAACAAAACTGAGGGCGAGTATTCCCATAGCCAGTGCGAGGATCAAGGACACTCCCTGATTCTTCAGGAAACTGCGATTGTGTTGAAATCCCCAGACCTTATTCAGGGCGATCTCAAGCGGTAGAAACACGCCTGAACTGGTGAACAACAGCATGAAGACGGATACAAACTGCAACCGTGGCCGCCCCTGAGCCACAATCACCAAATTGTGAATGACCGATTCCGACCCGGACGGAAGGTGTACCTGGAGAAGCTGCAGCACCATGTGATAAGCGTTCTCCCAATGCAACCAACGCCGGCAGATCGCCAGCAATATCAGCGTAAAAGGGAAGAAAGAAAGGTAGGCGTTGGCGGCAATTGAAAAGGCATAGGCATGCACCTCCGTCTCAAAAATGTAGCGTATGCTGGGGCGAAGGAGGTCCAGCAGGCCGGCGCGGTTTGAGGCAGCGCGCCGGAATTTTTCAAATTCTTCTGTCACCATTTC
>JARLGN010000588.1 GCA_031292775.1 Acidobacteriota bacterium
AATTCCGAGCGTAATTATCACGTCGTGGAAAGTGGCAACCACCGCCGCGACGCCATAAATTAACTCAAAACGAAACCAAATGTAAATCAACATTGCGCCCAAGCCCGCCAGCGTCACGTAAAGGGCCTGGCGGCGCAAGTCTGCGCCCACTTTTGGCCCTACGATTTTGGTATTGGTAATGGCGTAACTGGACAAGTAAAAGTCATTCGCCAGCGCTGAGATGACGGGGGGGGTAACACCCGGCACGCTGCTGAGTTCATTGAGGTCCTTCAGCAAACCTTGTCGCGCCGGGTCATTCCGGTAGTTCACAACGGCGTCGGCCAGACCGCGATACGTTTTGGTGGCGGTATCCATGCCTTTGGCCCCCAAACCCAGGGGGTCGTCCGCTATCAGGCGTTCCGCCACCGATTGGGGGCTGGCGTTGTTAAAGTCTATTTTCCCCTCGGGGCCCTTGCCATAGAGGTCCGTAAGACCTGCCACAATTGCCTGTTTGCCGGTGTCCAGCGCACTACTGGAGGAGGTGGTTTGCAGGTCGAGGCCAATGATCACCGCGTTTGCACTCGCCGGCACAACTCCCTGGATCGTAGCGTTCCGCAGGCCCTGCTTATCCAACTCATGGCGGATAGACTCAATATTGGGGGATTGGGAAAACTTTACGTCCACCTGCGTCCCTCCGCGGAAATCGATTCCGTAAAGGAATCCGTGGTGAACCACGATGGAAATAATCCCGGTCAGCGCCAATGCCAGGGAGAGGGAAATGAAGTACCACTTGATTCCCATCCAGTCGATCTTTGGTTCGTGGAAAAACTCCATGGCCCCCCTCTAGACCTCTCCAATAAGATTGACACCGCAAGAAAGCGTAAAGTTCCAGAATATTCTCGTGCTTGTCTGAAAGAGCTTGGCTAGAAAGTCGAAAAAGAGGAAAAGTCGAAAAAGCAATTCCTGCAACTGCCCCAACTCCTTCGACTGCCTTCTTTAGACTCCTTCAACTTGCCGTCCTAGATACTCAGCAACGCACCTTTTTCCCGCCGCGAGAGAATATAATCAAAAATCAGTCGCGAGACAAAAACCGAGGTGAACAGGTTGGCGATCAAACCGATCGTCAAAGTGACGGCAAAACCTCGAATCGGCCCCGTCCCAAAAGCAAAGAGAATCGCAGCAGAAACTACCGTGGTAACGTGGGTGTCAATAATCGTTCGGAAAGCCTGTTCAAAGCCGGCGGCGACTGCCGCCCCGACGGCCTTGCCAAGTCGCAATTCCTCACGAATCCTTTCGAAGATGAGCACGTTCGAGTCCACACCCATACCAACGGTCAAAATGACCCCTGCGATGCCCGGCAGCGTGAGAACCGCGCCAATATAGCCCATCGCAGCGACAAGAATGAGCAGATTCAGCGCCAGGGCGACGTTTGCATTGATTCCCGAGCCGCGATAATAGACCAGCATGAAGCCCATTACTGCGAATAAGCCCACAATGGACGCAATCACGCCATGCCGGATGGAGTCAGCTCCCAGAGAGGGTCCCACCGTCTCCTCCGACTGATATTTGATGGAGGCAGGCAGGGCACCGGACCGCAGCACCAGGGCCAGATCCTGGGCTTGCTGCGGAGTGAAGGTGCCGGTAATCTCGCCGTGGTCGGTAATCTGGCCGTGAATCGCCGGGGCGCTGTAAACGCGATTGTCCAGCACAATCGCCAGGAGTTTATTGATGTTCTCACCTGTCACGCGGCCAAAGCGCTCAGCACCGTCGCGGTTCAGATTGAACGTCACGCTGGGCCGCCCGGCTGTATCATGCGAAGGCTCAGCGCCGGTCAAATCACGTCCGTTGACCGCTGCGATGTGGTTAAGCACATACCAGTTTTCGGTCCCACTTTCATTCCCGGAGAGCAATTCGGTGTCCGGCGGAAGGACTCCACCGTGGGCCGCAAGGGCCGCCTCGCGGGATGAAAAAGGCCCGTCCTGCACCAGTTTGAACTCCAGCATGGCCGTGGACTGCATGATGTCTTTAACGCGAGACGGGTCATCCACTCCCGGTAATTGCACCACTAATTCAAAATCTCCCTGGCCGTACTCCGCAATCGTGGGTTCCACCACCCCCAGCTCGTCAACGCGGCGGCGAATGGTCTCCATCGCCTGCATCAGCGCCTGGTTACGAAGAGTGACCGCCGCGCTGGTTTTTAACACCAGCCACCGGGCGGTTTCATCTCCGGGAACCCGAACCAAATCCCAGTCAGAGAACTGATTGTTTACAACGGTTTGCAGGTCAGATGCTTTATCCTGGGGGATGCCCTTGATCAGGATTCGGTGAATGGGGGGAGTTTGGGTCTTGTCGTCATCGGTGGCAATATCCGCGTAGGGGATGCTCTTGGACTTCGCTTCGTCCTTCAGCCGCTCAAGCGCCTCGCCGGCCGTAATGTTCACCGCGTCCTCAACCTGCACCTGCAAGATCAGGTTGGTCCCGCCTTTCAGGTCCAACCCCAGGTGAATACGGGTGTGGAGATTGTCCTTGAGCTCTTGGACATTCTTGGGAAATCCAGTGATTCCCAAAATGCATGCCACAACGACAGCAAGAATAAATATTGCCCTGCCTCGAATCTTGGTTTCCATGGATAAACTTCCTCAGAGCCCTTCCTAAATGGCCTTGCCATTCAGCGCTTGCCAACCCCCGGCCCAACCGTGGGAGCGCTATTGTACCTCGTTTACTGCGGCGACAAAACGTGTAAAGGTAAGGGAACCTTTCGACCCGCTATTCCATTCGCCCACTTAGAGGGAAACACTGGAGAACCCTATCCTCGCAGTGGTTACTTTTTCCCTTTGGCCCCGGAGTCCTGCTTACTGGCGTCGTCCGCTTCCTCGCTCACAATGCCCGTAACGGACGACCGTGCTATGTCAACCTTAACCTGTGGGGCAATCTGCAACTGCACGGTATTGTTGCGGAAGCCGGCGATCGTACCGTAAATCCCGCCGTTGGTCACCACCCGGTCTCCGGTCTTCAAGTTAGCAAGCAATTCCTGGAGTTTCTTGCGCTGCTTGGATTGCGGGGCGAGGACCAGGAAATACCAGATCGCAAAAAGCGGGGCGAAAAAGAAAAGCAACTGCATCAGCGCGCCCGACATACCGGGGTCCGCCGCCAGGAGGATAGGATTTACGAAGAAGCACTCAATCAAGGCCGGGCCATTTTTTCTTAGGATTTTAGGATGAGAAACCCGTCCGCGACGTACGGGATTTTCTCGGTTCGGGTCTTCCGGATTCGCTTCGGGTATAAAAACGTCTAAGGTTTCGACCGCACCCTGCCGAGGAATTCCGCGAACTCTCCAAACAGGAGAGACTGCCTGATTCTGCGCATACTGTCAAGGTAAAAGTGGATATTGTGGTGAGTAGCCAGGATCGCTCCCAGCATTTCACCGGTCATAAACAGGTGCCGAAGGTAGCGGCGCGAATAGCGGCGGCACACCGCGCAAGTGCAGGCTGGATCAAGCGGCCGCTCATCCCGGGCGTAGCGGGCATTCTTCAAATTGACCTTGCCCTCGGAGGTAAAAGCGCAGGCATTGCGCGCGTTGCGGGTGGGCATCACACAATCGAACATGTCGATTCCCCTGACCACGCCCTCCAATAAATCTTCCGGCGTGCCGACACCCATCAGGTAACGCGGGCGCTCGCGGGGCAACAGGTCCGCGGTGAACTGCACCGTGTCGTACATTTCCGATTTGGGCTCACCCACAGCGAGCCCGCCCACCGCGTAGCCCTCAAAATCCAGATCGAGCAACTCCTCGGCGCTCTGCCGGCGCAAATCCTTGTCTGTCCCGCCTTGGACGATGCCGAAAAGAGCAGGGAAGGTCTCAGGTGTCAGGTGCGACAGGCCAGGTGCCAGGTGCCAGGTGCCAGGTGTCAGGTCCCGATACCCAGAGATCTCCGGAAGGCTGGCGTCTTGCCGCGGGCCGATTGCACCCCTTAACCCGGAATCAGGGGGATCTTTAACTAGCACCTCGTTCTCCCCTGACACCTGACACCTGGCACCTGACACCTTCTCCTTCGCTCTCTTTGCCCAGCGCGTCGTCAATCCCACGGAGCGCTGGAGCGTCTCGTGGCTGGCCGGATACTCAACGCATTCGTCGAGGCACATAATAATATCCGCGCCCAGCGCCAATTGGATTTCCACGGCGCGTTCGGGAGTAAGAAAATGCGAGGAGCCATCGAGGTGGGAACGGAACTGGACCCCGTCCTCAGTTACGCGGCCCAGGGACTTCAGGCTCATGACCTGAAAGCCTCCGCTGTCGGTGAGGATTGGGTGCGGCCACGACATAAAGCGATGCAGTCCGCCCGCCTCTCGAATCAGTTCGTGCCCGGGACGAAGATAAAGGTGGTAGGTGTTTCCCAACAGGATCTGCACGCCGAGCGCTTCCAAGGCGTCCTGCGTCATGCCCTTCACCGTGCCGCCGGTACCCACGGGCATAAAGATGGGGGTTTCAATGACACCGTGGGGAGTGTGCAACAGTCCCGCGCGGGCACGGGTGACTTTGTCTTCGGCGAGGATTTCAAACCTGATGGGCATGCGACTTGTGGATTGCTGGAATCTTGCTCCCGCTTCTTCAGAGTCTGAGTGCAACAGCGCTGGCAGCACCAGCCTGGCAATACGGCCGCGTCGCGCCCTAAAAGATCGACACCAGTCCGACCTTACCCACAATCCATATCGCCCATGCGCCGACGAAACACAGGGTGATGGGCAGTGTCTTCACTTTGCCGCCTGTTGCTCTGCTCATTCCCAACCCCAGCAGGATGACGATCCAGATCATTACGACATCAACCGACCCGGCAAGCGCAAACAGGGGCTTGGAAACTTCTCTAAAATTCAGGAAGAATGCGAGGTTTACGGGCATGGGATTTTGCGGATCGAGGTTGTCAGTGCCGCCAAAGAGAACAATGGGAAGGCCCATGATAACCCCAAGGACGCTCGGCAGGTGGGCGTAACTCGCCGCGGAAAACAGGGTCTTGAATTTGGCTTCCCCGCCCAGAATTGCATTCACAATCATCATCCCCAATCCCGCTATAATCAGGAGGACAACTGTGGTGGCAATAACAATGGATACGTCGGTGATGATGAGCGTGCGCGCCAGATGCCCGGCGCTACGATTGATGGCCTGCTCCATCTGCTCCGGCGTCATCCGGGAAGCAAAAGCACTGCGCTCAAGCTGCAGGCGCGTCAATGTCTCCACGCCAAACTTCCAGTACATGGCGTCGAACAAGGCGCACGAGGCAACGATAAGCGTCACGATGGGTGCCACAAAACCTGGCTTGCGCGCAATATCATCAAATGTCGCGCCCGGAGAGATGAAAACTCCGACAGCGCGCCTGAGGAAAGAATCTGCGGGTTGCTCTTCCGGCATGGAAGGTGCAACCATAGTTTCGCCCATGATTCGCTCCTTGATGGATTCACCTGCCGTCGCGGGATCGAGGGGGCTGTGTGCCTGTAAGGACGCACTGCCGCACGACTCCGCGGTCTCACCTGCATGAAATCCGTGGCCTACGCGTGCTTCCTTCGGGAACGACCGGTCAAACGTAAGTCACAATCCAGCCGAAGACGTAAAGCACCGCTCCGCCGTAAAGGAGCAGAGGCTCCAGAATCCCGCGCGCGGTTACGAGGGCGGGAAAATCAACCGTAGGCCATGGCCCGTAGCCGCCCCAGTACACCTTGATGAGCAGCCCCAGGACGATCAGGGAAAGCGCCCGGCTGCGAATCGTCTTGGCTTTTTCCGGGCCCATCCAATAGGTCCGGCCGTGGTAAACCGTGCCGGGGTCCACCATGAAGGGACCATCACACTTGCGGCAGACGGCGGCATTGTCGTAGTTGGAGTAATTACAGTACGGGCACGTTTTCATGGAAGGCCCCCCGCAACGATATATCAATGCGACTTATAGTGCTGCCCGATGCGATCTTTCCCGGGGCGGAAGAGTTACTCCCGCACGGTTGCATCAAGGAAAGCTCGCAACTTCCGGCTGCGCGAGGGGTGACGCAGCTTGCGCAAAGCTTTCGCCTCAATCTGGCGAATGCGTTCGCGTGTTACCGCAAAACTCTGTCCTACTTCCTCCAGAGTGTGCTCGCTGCCATCGTCGAGGCCAAATCGCATCTTGATGACTTTTTCCTCGCGCGGCGTCAGGGTCTTCAGCACGGACTCCGTCTGCTCTTTCAAATTGATGTTGATGACCGCTTCCGCCGGGGAAATAACTCCGCGGTCTTCGATGAAGTCGCCCAAATGCGAATCTTCCTCTTCCCCAATCGGCGTTTCAAGGGAAATAGGTTCCTGCGCAATCTTCAAAACCTTGCGCACCTTCACCACGGGGATTTCCATCCGCTTGGCAATTTCCTCCGAGGTCGGTTCGCGGCCATACTCCTGCACGAGCTGGCGCGAAGTGCGGATGAGTTTATTGATGGTCTCAATCATGTGCACGGGGATGCGGATAGTGCGCGCCTGGTCGGCGATGGCCCGGGTGATGGCCTGCCGGATCCACCATGTGGCGTAAGTGGAAAACTTGTAACCGCGGCGGTACTCAAACTTGTCCACGGCCTTCATTAAGCCGATGTTGCCTTCCTGGATCAGGTCCAGGAACTGGAGGCCGCGATTGGTATATTTCTTGGCAATTGAAACCACCAGGCGGAGGTTGGCTTCAATCAGTTCGCGCTTGGCAATTTCCGCCTGCTCTTCACCCATCACGATATTCTGGTAGCTGCGGCGCAGCTCCATAGTGGTGGCTTGAATACGGTCTTCAAATTCAGCCAGGTTCGTCTTGGCCTGGCGAAGCTCCTTGCGCAGGTCCTTGTTGCCGTTGGCCCGGGTCCCCTCAACGCGCTTTTCCAGGCGATTCGCCTCGCGCTCGAGCGGGCGCATTTCATCCACCGCCTGGCGCAGCGTTCCAATCAGGGCCTTGCGTTGCGTGTGGGTGAACTGAATGGACCGCAACAACTTTGAAATCATGATGCGATGTTCCGCCACTGCCCAACTGTAACGGCGGAAATCCCGCGGCTTCTTGGTGCGCGGAATGGCATCGCGCTTGATCCGCAATTGCCCCAGCTTTTTGTACAGGCGCTCCATCTCATCGATGGTGCCCACAATTTCCTTCAAGCGATGAACAACGCGGTCCTCAAGCAGCTCTTCGTCATCAAAAACCACAACTTCCTTGATGGATTTTTCCCCGGCCTTGAGCTGCCGGCCCAGGGCAAAGAGGCTCTGAATCACGATGGGGGAACGGGAGAGGGCCTTGAAAACTTTCATCTGGCCGCGTTCAATACGCTTGGCAATTTCCACTTCGCCTTCGCGCGTCAGCAGCGGCACCGTGCCCATTTCCCGCAAATACATCCGCACCGGATCGTTGGTTTTATCCAAAGCTCCGGGGGTCAGGTCCAGCTCAGCATCTTCGCCCGCTTCATCGGATTTGATGTCATCGGTTTTATCCAGCGCAATGCTATCCGCGGCTTTGCTCCGGGGGGAATCCACCACCTCAATCCCCTCACTATCGAACATGGAAAGGAGGTCGCTAAGGTCTTCCGCTGAATGGACGTCGGACGGCAGGAGGTCGTTGACCTCGTCGTAAAGCAGGTAGCCTTTTTCTTTACCCAGGCTGATCAGTTTGTTTACTTGGTCGAACTTTTCGTCAAACGCCAAAGCAATGCCCTCCCCACAGGCAACAGGCTCGAGTCACGCGTAGAAATGGAAATAGGCGACACCGCGCAAACCGCCTCGGCAGTGTCACCCGCTGGCAACCCTGAAGCAAAGTTGACATAAGCCGTCAATTTTCTTACGGCTCCATAAAATTAGATGTAATATACCCCAAATCGTTTGTCCTCGGGGCGGAATTATTATGGCCGGCCTACCTTACGCAACTCCTTGTCAATAAGGGATTTCGCCTGCTGCAATTCCCTGAGCCGTTCGGAATCTTGAGATTGCACGGCGGACTCGATGTCCCTAAGGAGTCTATCACGCTCCATCTGGACGCGTTTGTGCTCAAGCGCTCGCAGGTAGCCATGAGCCTGTTCCAAGCTCGGGGCGGCCCCGGGCCAGAAAAGCGCATCGTACGCCAGGCGTTTTTCCTGGGGGCTAAGCTTCCCCTCGGATTCCGCGAGATTCAGCTTCTCATTTCGCTGCCGGGCTTCCCAAAGCTGCTTGAAGACATTCTCACCAATGAGCCCAGCCGTCGCGCCAGTTTCGATGATTTCGGGGAGCACGGCGTCCGCCACCTCATCACTCTCCAGGCACGCACGCAGCAATTGTTTGACGGCATGGTTGGCGTCTGCCGCCACTTCTTCCACCACTCGCACTTCCCCGCGCTTCTCTCCCGCCGCCCGCCGCAATTCGTCGCGCAACAGGCGCTCATCCAGACGCAACCGCTCCGCTAAACGACCCGCCAACTCGGCGCGCAACATGGGGTTGGGCACCTTGATCAAATACGGAAGGATGGCATTGGCCGCCGCCACTTTGCCTTCCGGCGTTCGAATATCATGAGTCTTGGCAGCGCGATCCGTCAAGTAATCGAGATAGGAAGGCGCATTCTTGAGCAGTTCGGCATACGCCCCCGTTCCCTGCTTATGAATGAATTCGTCCGGATCCAGCCCCCCGGGAAGCGCCAGCACTTTGGCTTCATATCCGGCTTCCAGCAACAGCGCCAGCGAACGTTCCGTCGCCGCCATGCCGGCGGAGTCCGGATCGTAGTTCACCACCACCCGCCGCGTGTAACGGCCCAGCAATCGAATTTGCCCTTCCGTCAGACTGGTACCGCACGAGGCCACCACGTTTTCGATGCCGCTGGAAGCCACGGCGATACAATCCATGTAACCTTCCACCAGGATCGCATAATCAAGCTTGCGCGTGGCCTGCGCGGCGCGGTCCAGGTGATATAAAAGCCGGCTCTTGGTGTAGATTGCCGTTTCCGGTGAGTTAAGGTACTTGGGCTGATCGTCGCCCAGCGCCCGGCCCGCAAACGCCACAACTTTCCCGGCGTCGTTGGCAATGGGAAAAATGATGCGCCGCCGGAAGCGATCGTAGGGGCGGTGGCGCTCGGCATCAACCAGGATCAGCCCGCTTTTTTCCAGGGTGTCCTGATCAAAACCGGCGCCGCCGAATTGCCGCACCAGCGCTTGCCCGTCCCCCGGCGCGTAGCCGATGCGGAAGCGGCCCACCACCTCGTCACTCATGCCCCGGTCGGAAAGGTAGCCGCGCGCCATGCGCCCTTCCGCCGTCGCCCCCAACTGCGAGGCAAAAAACTTGGCGGCGATTTCGTGCAATTTCATCAGCGACGCCCGCAGCTTGGTGTTGGCGTCGTAGGTTTCGTCGCCCGCCCTCTCTTCGAGGTGAACTCCCACCTTCTCGGCAATCCGCCGCAATGCCTCCGGAAACGGCAGGTTGTCCATCTCCATCACAAACTTGAAGACGTCGCCCCCTTTGCCGCAGCCAAAACAGTGGAAGATCTGCTTGACCGGATGCACCGCGAAAGAGGGCGTCTTCTCCTGATGGAACGGGCATAGCCCCACGAAATTCGCGCCCGCCTTGCGCAGCTTCACATAGTCGCCCACGATCTTGACAATGTCGGCAGCAGCGCGAACTTGATCAACTTGGCTCATGGAAGAAGGCAGTGACGAGTGACAAGTGACGAGTGACATGCAGGTTTGTTCTGAGCGTGAAGTAAATGGCAACTGGTCTAAGTCCGACTTGCTGCCTATTTACCCACTTGCGTTACCTCTTGCTCGTCACTTGTCACTCGTCACTTGTCACTGCCTAAAGCAGTACGATATTCGATCCGGATTTTTGGAACTCTTCCTTCGGGAATTGCTGGCGGATCAAATCCAGAT
>JARLGN010000589.1 GCA_031292775.1 Acidobacteriota bacterium
CCGGTAGGAAAAGCGAAGAAATCGTACTAGGCTATGGCTGCCACCATGCAGGGGTTTGAAGCGGGGAGCTGTGCCCGGGTGGAATGGCGCACCAGGGATGGCAGAGGCGAGGCCCCACCAACGAGAGCAGAGGCGGATGATCCGTGACGGGTGGTCGGCAAGGTCTGAGGGCGGAAAGGCAAGCAGGGTCGCGGCAGGATTGAATAAATGCCAATTTGTCTGTGGAATCGGACGGAGGCGACCACGCACTGAACGAGGTCAAAAATGAAAATCTCCACCCATAATCGATTGATAACAAAGGGCAAGAAAAAGTGCTCCCAATGAGTTTATGAAAACACACGACTTATGATGTTTTCCAGATGAGTTGTTGAAAAGGAATAAGTTAGCCAGGATCTCCCACCACAGCATGCGCTGGGACCTTTTGAAGTGCGGCGGCTCGTCGCCGCTTTCCCTCACCGCAACTCGTTGCGGTGAAGCCTGACGCGCTGACAAGTCAGAGCGCGAAAAAGCGGCGACCAGTTGCCGCACTCCCAAATCAGGCTCGGTGCGTCTGCACACGCTGTTCGCAAGGGGCGGTATGCGTAAAGAATCAGAAAAGCCGCATTACGATGGGGCGGAAGCTCCGCCCTTACGAAACCAGGGTGAGAAATCAGGGCTAATGGACCGCCGAGGATTCTTGCAGACAGCAATAATTAGTGCAGGCGGAGCTATTTCCGGCGTACCGGGCCGATTATTGGCCTCGCACTCGTCCGAAAGCGGTGGCGGCTATATCCGAAGTGAGCCCGGCCGATGGAGTATTGGAACCGCCGCGGTGGAAAAGGTCATCGCGTTGGACAATGGGCGGTTGGGGCTCTCGTCCTTCCGCAACAAGCTCACCGGCCGTGAGTACATTCAGAGTGGCGCGTTGGCGAATGATCTCCGCCTGATTGTAGATGGGCATGAAATCACCGGGGCCGGCGGGGGTTGGGTGCTGGCAGGAGAGAACTCGCACCGTCTACCGCAGGGAGAATTGCAGTTAGACCTGAAGCTGAGCAACGGATCTCTGAGTATCACCAGGCATTACGTTGTCTATCCGGAGAGCCCGCTCATTCGCGAGTGGGTATCGATTTCGAATGATTCTTCCCAGCCGATCCGCCTCAGCAACCCGGCCTTCCTGGAATCTCACGTCATGTCGAAGGACGTCGGGAATCTCGATCTTTACTACATGACCGGTGGGGGCGCGTTCAATGGCTCACAGATGCTGAAGAAGGAGAAGGTGCACGCCGCGTATGCGCGAACCTTCGATTCTTATGACCCCTCGGACACGCACTCCCGGGGCCTGAGCTACAGCGCTCACCTGCCGCTGCTGATCCTGCACAACCCCCAGGCGCAAGAGGGAATTATGGTGGGCTGGGACTACTTGGGCCACTGGATTCTCAACGCCGGCAACTTTCATGGCAGCCCTTTCAACCTCTCGATTGAAATAGCCGGGTACGACAAGGAAATTCAACCGGGCGAGAGCATTGAAACCCCCAAAGCCTTCACGGGGGTCTTTGCCGGCGATCTCGACGCCATGGGGAATGTGCTCCTCGACTGGCAGTACCAGTATCTGTGGGATCTGACCAATCCCACCTATTTCGCCAAAACCCGCTGGGCGGTGGACTGGCCTTCCCCATGGATCGGCGCGGGTGGCACTCCATGTGCCGACAATTGGGGAAGACGCCTGGCTCTCGATCTTCGCTATGTAAGTTTGCTGAGGGAAACGGGCGGCGACATCCTGTGGGATGACGCGGGTTGGTACGACCTGGAGGGAACTTGGAACAGCCCCGACTGGCGCCTCACCAATGATTACCTTGCCAAGCATGGGATGAATTGGTCTCTCTGGTTCCCCACTTTCTCCGCTACCCCCGGCTCGGAGATTGGACAGCGGCACCCGGAGTGGCTGATCCCCAGGCAGGATGTGTTTGAGCAATCCATCAAAGCCACGGCGGACTGGCAGGGGCAACTTCTCGGCAAAAGCGTGCAAGCCTGGGGCGACTTTCAATGGCGCTACGACATGGCTCCCGCCGTCAGCGCCACGGACACCGGGTATCTGGCGTCTGACCAGAACTTTCGCAAACTGGCGGAGGATTTCAAAGAAGCCCACAAAGTCAGCGGTGTTGATGCCTGCTATGGTGGCGGCCGCTGGATCAGTTATGACCTCAGCCGCCTTGCCGAGTCGGGTGAGTATACCGATGGCGGCGTCGGGCCTTACTCCAGCTACTACACTTCACTCCTGGTTCCTCCCGACAAGTACCACAACGTCGTGGATTTCGACCACACGTTCTACAATGCGGCGAGCGACCGCACTCACCTTTGCATGGATCCCTGCTGGTATCGCGATCCCGGCGACGGGGCGGATCTGGAAGCCATCCGCAAAGACTGGGATCTTTACCATTACTTTGTCGCGCAGGGCGTGGCGGGGCGATGGAGCCATGTCTTCCGGCCCGCCGTAGAGAATGACGATCCGGTTTGGTATTTCCAGCGCATGGACCGCACGGGTTCCAAAGGCGCCATCATCGCCAGGCACGCCAATCTCGGTTCCACTTACTACCTGATCTGCACGCCGAAGCAAGGCACGGCATCCGATTCTTATTTCGGGGGGCCCGCGGTGATGTGCAGGATTTCCACCACGGACGTTGCACGTGTTGACACAGGAATTTACGAAGACCCGGTGGATCACGAGCACCGTTACTACGGCGTTCCGGGCGAAATCTACGGACCACTGAATTTCAAGTATGCGACTGCGGCTGGCCCCACGCCCTATGTCACTTCTGTCGAAAGGCTGGGCAGGCAGCAGGCCGTGAAGGACAAATTCTTTGGTATGGCGATACAACTTGGGGAAGCGCCCATCGCGATTACCCATTTAGGGCATTATGCGGGACGGAATGCCGCCGGCATTTATACCCTCTCGATCGTCCGCGCGGCGGATGGAGCCATCCTCGCGTCGGCGGACCTCGATACCAGCCAGGGAACTGCGGACGCCAGGGGATTCAAATACGCCGCGCTCTCCGTGCCATTGCATCTCGACCCGCACCCCCGCAGGCCTGTCATCATCAAGCCGCGCGGACTCAAGCCGGGCGTGGCGTATGACATTCGATGCGCCAAGTCGGGCTACAATGCAACCCGGCAGGGCGAAGAGCTGATGCACGCGGGCATCGAATTCGCAAGGGTCGAAGCGGGCGAACTGATTTTCCTCAACCTTCCCAACCATCCCGGTTCCGGCACGGACAAAACCCCGCCATCCTCTCCGAAGCACGTCTCCAAGCGCCTGGGAACGAATCTTGGCGTGCAGGGAGTGGAGATTGCCTGGCAGGGCGGCAGCGATAACAACTGGGTATCCTATTTCGAAATAATGAAAAATGGGTCGGTCATCGCCAAAGCGGCGAAGGGTTCTTTCTTCTTTGACCACCATGGCCATCCTCTGGAGAACCTGGATGCTCGCTACGAGGTTCGCACCGTGGATGGCGACGGCAACCACAGTCCGGCGGTGGCTGCGGAGTTGATCGTCGGCGACGCAGAAACATATGCCCCGCTGGGCGGATTCAGCCCGACGCAGGGAGCGAATCAATGGCGATACGAAGAGGCCTTTGACGGAACATCCTTCCACGAGTTGCTCTGGGACCACGGCGGGTACGAAGGAAGATGGGTGGGCTCCGGGCGCGCCACTGTCGGGCGGATCTGGATGCAACCGGGTGCGCAGTCCGACGTTGCGCGCACTTTCGTTGCGCCCACGGACGCGGCGCTTATGATTTCCGGGTCCATCCGCAAAGATCCCAGCGCGCAAAACGGGCAGGCCCTTGGAGCTCGCATCCTGCACAACGACCGCCAGATTTGGCC
>JARLGN010000590.1 GCA_031292775.1 Acidobacteriota bacterium
CATGATGGTTTCGTAAAGGCGGTGTTTCCGCCCCTCCGTAATGTGGCTTTTCTGATTCTTTACGCATCCCGCCCTCGCGAACAGTGTGTGCGGGCGCACCGAGCCCAATTTGGGAGTGTGGCGACTCGTCGCCGCTTTCCCTCACCGCAACTGGTTGCGGTGAAGCCAGACGCGCTGACGAGTTAGCGCGCGAAAAAGCGGCGACCGGTCGCCGCACTCCCAAATTGGGCTCGGTGCGCCCGCACACACTGTTCGCGAGGGCGGGATGCGTAAAGAATCAGAAAAGCCACATTACGGAGGGGCGGAAACACCGCCTTTACGAAACCATCATGAGAAATCCAGGCTAAATGTTCAACAAAAGCAACCCCCTCCATCCTGCAATGCCTCATTGTTGATGAAAGCAAAGGGCTACACGTTGGGCAGGCGTTCAGATGGACCGGATTGCCCTAGGTAACCCCAGCAACGAATTATGCGTCCAAAGCTACGAAGCGCTTCAGACGCGGAAGCAAGTGTCGATGCGTCGAATCTGGACCATAAAACAGAGCATGGATATACATCAGCAGGGCAGGTTGAGAGAACCGCCGCGGGGGTTCACTCCGATAAGGAAAATAGCAAAGTTTGCCTGCCACGATTTTTCCGGATTGGTGATAGGAGGCCAGCGGCCACAGGGCGGGGAAGAATTGGAACCCGGCTTTGGTCAACGCGGCGTGCCAGGGATCGCCGGAACCGGCGGTGACTTCCCCATAGAAGCGATAGTTCCACCCCTGGGGGCCGCGGCGCTCATGGTGCAGAACCTGGCGCAGGATTCGGACTCCCAAGCCTTGGCCGCGGAGTTCGGGATTGACAAAGATGTAGCTTCCAAACACCACGCTGAATGCCGGCAGAACCAGGGTGCAGGCGCCACCCACCATACGGTCTCCCCGGTAGGCGGCGAACAAATGCACGGGATTCACGCGGGCGGGTGAGGGAACGATCACGCGCCGCAATATTTGCGGACTGACCCGCTCATCGGGATTGAAGCTGCGCTGGTAAATCTTCAGGTACTCAGCCAATTTGCGGCGCTCAGTGTGGCGAAGCAATTGGACAGTAAGTTTGAGCATTATTACCATGACTCCAATTCAATTTGTTAAAACACCGTGGTTTCGAGTATCTTGTATCACAGGCTCAACGTATAGAGCCAATCACTGGGGAGTGTTGCCGGGGATGTTCAGGAAACTCGCTTGGTTCCTGGTTTTATCGCTTGTGTTTGCGCTCGCGTCTTCGGCTCAGGATGTTGGTGACGCGAGTGATGCCGCGCTTTTTAATGGGCAGGATTTGACCGGCTGGCACATGATGGGCCAGCAGGACTGGCACGCCGAAGACGGAATTCTCTGGACCGAGGGCAAGGGCGGCTGGCTGCGATCCGACCAGCAGTATGCGGACTTTGTTTTGCACCTCGAGTACCGCGTCACCAAAGGCGCTGTCAGTGGCATCTATGTGCGCTCCGCCGAGCAGGGGGAGCCCGCGTTCACGGGCTTGAAACTGGCCCTTCTGGACGATTCCGGGCAGCTCACGGACCTCCACAGCACCGGCGCGATTTACGGCGCCGTGATTCCGCTTTACAGTGTCGGGCGGAAAGCGGGTGAATGGAACGACGTGGAGATCACCTGCATCGGCCGGCACCTGACGGTATTCCTGAACGGAAATCGCATTCATAAAATTGACTTCGACGATCCGGCGTTTGTTTTTTCCGAGAAGCGTCCTCTCAGCAGGGTCCACAACCAAGGGTACATCGGCCTGGAAAGTCATACCAACCGCGTGGACTTTCGTAGCCTGCGCATTCAAGTTATCAAGCCTGCTTACTGAGGCAAATTCCACGGACGAAGCTCGAAAATCCAAACTCGGCCCGAGTTTCGATTTTCGAGTTTCGCATTTTGATTCTTTGGAGGGTGCTTTTGTTTAAACTTCGCGGCAAGTCAGAAAGCGGCGTAGCAGCGGGTCTGGTCTTTTTCCTCATCATTTTGGCGGCAATCCTGGCGGTTGTCGTAACCAAGGTTGCCAGCCAGCAGGCGCCTGCGATCAGCGTGCAGAAGCCACCCAAAGGCCTGGGCCGGAAAGCCGAACTCGTCGTGGAGGCCAGCGACGCGAAACACAACCTTAAATCTCTTACGCTGGAAGTTGTCCAGGATGACAAGGTCATCCACCAGTCCAACATGGTTATTTCCGCCCGTCCGCACCGGTGGTGGAAATTCTGGTCCGCCGGCCCGGTAAGTTCCACCTCCTGGAATGTGCTGGTGGGCCGCGAGGTAATTCCGGAACTGAAAGAAGGACGCGCCACTATACGCATCTCGGCACGCAATGATTCCTGGGGGCGCTTCTTCCGGGGCGGGCGCAGTGAGATGAGGCTGGACCTGCCGGTGCGGTTCGCCGCTCCGCAGATCGAAGTGCTGTCAACGCAGCATTACATCAATCAGGGCGGCTGCGATATGGCGGTCTTCAGGGTTTCACCGGGAACTTCAGAGTCCGGCGTCCAGGTGGGCGGCAACTTCTTTCCCAGCTTCCCGATGAAGGAATCCCAACCGGAAACACGCATATGCCTTTTCGCTTATGCGTACGATACCGATCCTTCCACCGTTCCCCACATTGTGGCCCGCGACGATGCGGGTAACGAAACGATGGCCAGCTTCAATTACAAAGTCTTCCCCAAGAAATTCCATTCTGACACCCTCGACCTGGACAAGATTCAGGGCGGGAAATTCCTGGAGAATGTCGTCCCCCCCATCATGAGCCAGATGCCCGAGCTGCAAGACCAGGGAAGCCTGATCAAGAATTTCCTGTTTATCAACGGCACGCTGCGACAGGAAGACGCACATAAACTGGTTGCTTTCTCGCAGCGCACATCGCCAACATTTTTGTGGAAGGGACCGTTCCTGCGCTTGGCAGCCAAGACGGAAGCGAGCTTCGCCGATTACCGCACCTATATTTATGGCGGCCAACCGGTGGACCATCAGACCCACCTGGGCTTTGACCTGGCAGCCTCGGAGCACATGCCGGTGCGCGCAG
>JARLGN010000591.1 GCA_031292775.1 Acidobacteriota bacterium
ATCCCCGAGAATCCACCGGATAATCCACGAGGGTAGGCAGATGATCAAGCGGGGGCCAGGGCGGCATCGAATGAACTTCGATTACCTTGAGGGTTTCCTCGAAGTGGCCAAAGTAAGAAACTTTTCCCGCGCCGCTTCCATCCTCTATCGCACTCAGCCCACGTTGAGCCAGCAGATTCAGAGGCTGGAACGGGAATTCGGGGGGAAGCTCTTCGACCGTGATTTCAAGGCCGTAAGGTTGACCCAGGCCGGGACGACTCTGCGCCGCTACGCGGAAGAGATGCTGTCCCTCCGCTCCGAGGCTTTGGACGCCATTGGCCACATCAAGGAGAACCCCCGCGGCAGCCTGCGCATCGGGACCAATGACGCCACCTGCCTCTACGTTCTGCCCAATGCCCTGGCGAGCTTTCGACGGCTCTGTCCGCAGGTGCAAGTGAACATTTACAGAAACTTCAGCCACAAAATTGTGGAAAAGATACAGGAAGGCAACGTGGAGATCGGCATCGTTTCCCTGCCCCGCAACATAAAGGGTCTGGAAGTCATCCCCATCTTCTCCGCGGAGCTCAAGGTGCTGTTGCCCCCCGACCATCCCCTCGTTGGCCGGAAGGAGATCACGCCGGAGGAGATCTCCTTCTATCCGTTACTGCTGCCGAAAACCGGGAGGACGCGCAAGATGATCGAAGACCTCCTGCGGCCCTACAAGAAGTCCCTGCAAATTTCGATGGAGTTGGCCAGCGTCGAAATTATCAAGAAATATGTTTCCGCCGGGATTGGCATCTCCCTGCTTCCGCAAGCCTTTGCGCAGTCGGAGGTGGCGGCCGGAACGCTCAAGTTGGTTTCCGTGCAAGGCAGGAAACTCACCCGCGAATTGGGATTGGTCTACCGGCGCGGGGGTAACTTGTCGCTGCCGGCCAAGACGTTTCTGGATATTGTTCAGACCTCTGTGGGCGCTGCCCAGATGACCCTCGCCGCCTCGGCAACATGAGCTGGTGGAGGCAGAATGTGGGCCTCCCTTTTGATTGCAGATTGGCAAGTGAGACTGGCACCCGCCCAGCAACGCGGAAGAGCTGCTTTCCCCAAAAAGATTGAGCGCGTCCTTTCCGCATCCGTTAACACCCCATCTTAGCCGGTTTCACAAAGGCGCCTCATCATGTTGGCGGGCGAGACAAATAGGATGATCCCGGAAGTGTCGCGGCGCTCCTTGCGGACCATGGCATGTATAAAGGGAATCAATGGGTTCTTCCTAAAATCCTTATGGCGTGTTTATGCCTTCTTCATGCCCGGCGCTCTACTCTCGTAATGGAAATGGCGATGACTCGCCGCAAACAAATTGCTTCAACCGATAGGAGGTACGTTCCGATGACGTATTCCAGAGTGGGTGGGATGAACCTGTTTCAATCTCAGTTACGCCCATTCAAATTGCACAACAAGGCTGCTTTCGTGGGGGCGCTAGCGGTTACGTGCTGTTTGTTAATGGGAATCAGTTCCGCCAAGGCCGCACCAGCATCCGCCGGTGTCCGTGGGGTCACCGTCAATGCCCTGGGAGCGACAGTGCCAGGAGTGCAGGTGTCGGTGCACAGCATGGAAGATAATACCGACAGGAATACGGTTAGTGATCGTGACGGAACCTTTGTGGTTGATAACCTCAGCCCGGGACGGTACCAAATGCGGGCAACCAAGGAAGGACTGGCCAGTTCGACCACGGTAAACCTGGTGGCACAACAGGATCTGCGGGTAGACATGACCCTTGTTCCTGCGGAAAGGCCGACGGCAGTGGCGAACCCAAACCTCACCGCTGATTTGCGCACGCCCGCAGCGAGCAGCAAATCAGGCGAAGCTCCTCTTACCGACCGGGAAAGGCTGCTGCTCGATCGCCTGGACAAATTAGAGCAACGCCTGGAAGCGATGGAAGCCAAGCAGGCAAGCGTAGCAACCCCAGCGCAACCCGCGCCGGTTGCTTCGCCGACAAAGACCAGCGTAACAACCGTTGCTACGACCCAACCCGCACTCGTAACCGCAGCCACCCCTGACGCCGCCTCAACTGCGGCATCCGCCAAGCACACCCTGCTGGCTTCGCTCGGGGGGGCAATTGGCATCAAGTCCGCGGAAAAGACACCGGCAATTTCGATTCCGCCCACCAAGCAGGCAGCGGCCACGCCGGCGCCTCAGCATGTTCTTCCAGAAGCACTGGAAGCTCCCGATCCCGCCCCGCCCAACAGCGAAACGGTATACAACTGGGCAGACTATACCTGGATGAACGGGAATACGCGCACCAAGGACACCATCCTGGACACGAAGTTCTTTACTCCTGAAGTGCGATTTGACACGCATTACATGAACGACTTCAATCAACCCAACGACCACACCATGGGTGGCGCGACGGAGTCGTTCCGGTCGGGAGAAGTTCAGTTGGAGCAGGTCAGCGTGGGTGGCGACTTTCACTGGCAAAACGTGCGCGGCAGGGTTCTGTACATGGACGGCTTGTTTGCCACCACAACGCCGCGCAATGACGGCAGCGCCGGGGTCGGCGAGTGGGATGTCCGCGGGGCTTATAAATATGTTTCAGAAGCCTGGGGCGGATACCACTTCAATGTGAATCGTGGACTGAACATCGACGCAGGAATCTTCGTGTCGTACATCGGCCTGTTCAGCTACTACAATTTCGACAATTGGACTTACCAGCCGTCCTACGTGTCGTCCAACACGCCATGGTTCTTCAATGGATTGCGCATCCAATGGTTTCCCACCAAGAAGCTCAAGATTGAACCCTGGATCATCAACGGGTGGCAGTCGTATAACGAGTTCAACCATCACCGCGGCTTTGGGGGACAGATCATGTACCGTCCCACGGGATGGTTGGCGATGGTATTCAACAACTATGGCAACGGCACGGATACGCTCAATAATCCCGCGCGGTCGCGCATCCACACCGACGATAGCATCGAAGTCAAATACTTTGACCACCCCAATAGCAAAGGGATCGACAAGATGGCGTTCTCACTTACGGGAGATTTGGGTTGCGAGTATGGCGGTGGGGTGAGCTGCACGGGCAAGGGTGCTCCCAAGCAGGCCTTTCTGGGCTGGATGGGCTACGACCGAATCTGGTGGGGGAAAGACAAGTATGCCATCACCTACGGCGGCGGAAAGATGAGCAACCCCGGCCGTTATCTGACGCTGCTCCCACCCATCAATGGAGCGGACGCCATCTCGGGTTCGCCTTACTTCACCGCGAATCCCGGCGACAAAGCGCACATGTGGGATACCACTCTTACATTCCAGTGGATGCCCAAGCAGTACATCACCTGGTGGCTGGAAGCGGGTTATCGCAATTCAGACATCCCGTATTTTACGGGCCGGCATGGCATCACGCCTCCAGGTGGCAATAACGGGACTCCCGGCGCCTATGTCTGCAACAGCGGCGCAGCGGCCTACACCGCGATCAATAACTCGATTTTGGACCTGGCCGATGCAACGACGTTTTGCGCCGCCAACGGCAACGGCGGCGTCTGGTTTCCTGACCTCCGCAAAACCCAGGGCGCGGTCAGCGCGGGCGTGATGGTGAAATTCTAGCGATACACTGCCGGCGGAGGGAAGCCAGACATACCTTCTGGCTTCCTTTCAAAGGATGAATCTCCAAGCGTCGTGATTGGAACTTCCTCTGACAGCAGATATGAGAATCTCGGGGTTTCATAAAATCCGCTCCAGCGGTCAACTCCGTCACCCACGGACTTTGGCGGCGAGGAAGCTTTCAACAATGGGCGCAGGTGCCTTGGGACTCGTCGCACTCTTGACGTTCGCAACGAGTTCTCTCGCCAATGAAAACCCGATTCTGTCTTTACCTTCCAACATCAATATGTCACCTCTACACAACGTCGCAGCAGTTGGTCTTAAAGATGGCCATCTCCGCGACGTAATTCTCGTCGAACCCCAGGGTCGCGGGCCGGAGGGATTTCGCTACCGGATTGTGCTTGATTCCGCTGCTTGGGACGCCGAAAGTTTGCTCGGCCTGGCCGCCAATGAGGCGGGATTGCTCGTTACGGCTCGCGACGTCGATGGGATCGGGAATGATCTTGACCTGATTATCAAGACCGCGAGGTCATTTACCCCAGTCGGGGTTTGGATCAACAACCACCATGGCGGGTTCATCAAAGCGGATGCGGGGGTCTATGCCCCCTCGATCTGGTCTGAGGTCCCGCTCCTGTTTTCCGCTAACCCCACGGATACCTTCCAGAGAGCCATTCTACCGTGGCACCAATCCTGCGTTCGCCCTCCGACGCAGCGATTCCAGGCTGAGCGGCGTACGCGCCAGGGCCTTGTGGAGCGGGCAGACCTCGATGTGCTGTCACGGCTATCAACGGAGCCCCAGCAAACACGCGGTCCACCTCTTCCGTTCTTCATCAATTCCTAGCCTGATTGCCACTTTGTAGCACGCCGGAGGCTTGCCGCACGAGGCTGGCCTCGGCCTAACGACACCGTATTCATGCGGGTCCGGGTGACGTGTATCCATTCGAGGATCCGCTGAGGGGATGGGATTCGTTTATGAAAAACAAACCGTTGGAGATGGGCCTTCTGTGCATTTTGCTCCTCGCTTTGCTGCCGCTCAGCGGTTGCACCACGGCGCACGGCGATCAAGCGGCGGAGGCGCCGCCTCCCGCGCAGGTCGTGCCCTTCGCGGATGCCACCCTCTTTACTGTCGATCATCCCGAACAATATCCAACGGCTGCTGCGGTGGCGCGCAAAGCCACTTCGGAATTGGTGGTCACTGGCTCGGTCAATCCTGACATCGCGCGCAACGTTCCCGTCATCACGTTAGCTTCCGGGCGGGTCGTGGGGATTTACGCGCGCCTCGGCGATACGGTACGAAAGGGCCAATTGCTGCTCCGCGTGCGCAGCGATGATGTTTCGGGAGGGTTCGACGCCTATCGCAAGGCCGTCACTGACGAACTTCTGGCGCGCAAGCAGTTGAATCGCACCCAAGACCTGTATGAACACGGCGCCATGGCGCAGCAAGACCTCGAGGTCGCGCAAGACGCCGAAGATGACGCCAAAGTCACTCTCGAGACCGCGACCGAGCATCTCCGGCTTCTGGGCAATGATCCCGGCAAGGTGAACAACGTCGTGGATATCACGGCGCCTGTCTCCGGCGTGATCACCGACCAGGAAGTTACCAACGCGGCAGGGGTGCAAGCGCTCGGCACGAATCCCTTCACAATTTCCGACCTGTCCTATGTTTGGGTGGTCTGTGATGTGTACGAGAACGATCTGGCAACCGTGCGCCTGGGCGACACGGCGGACATCCACATGAACGCTTTTCCGGATCTGGCGCTCAAAGGCGCCGTCAGTAATATCGGCGCGATTCTTGACCCCAACATCCGCACCGCCAAGGTTCGATTGGAAGTTCGCAATCCCGGGATGATGCGGGTTGGGATGTTCGCCACCGCCACTTTCCACGGTCAGACCACGGAGATGCACACGATTGTGCCGGCCTCCGCCATCCTGCACATGCACGATCGGGATTTTGTCTACGTTCCCGCGCCCGGCAATAAGTTTCGCCGCCTGGAAGTGGTGGGTGGGGATGTTTTGCCGAACGACACGAGTTTGCAGGAGATCAAGTCAGGTCTCCAGCCGGGGCAACAAGTGGTTACGAATTCACTGGTCCTGGACCATGTGCTGGCACAGTAAGTTGAATAGGGAAACTCGAAATTCGGAACTCGAAAATCGCCCATCTTGCGAATTTCGAGTTTCGATTTTCGAGTTTCGGAGATATCAATGATCCGTGCTCTCGTCGATTTTGCACTCAACAACAAGTTTGTAGTGTTGGCCGTGGGAGTCCTGCTGGTGGGTTGGGGGGCCATTTCATTTCACAATTTGCCGGTGGAGGCGTACCCCGACATTGCTGACAACTATGTGACGGTCATTACCCAATGGCCGGGACGTTCCGCCGAAGAGGTGGAACAGCAGGTTACGATTCCCATTGAAATTCAAATGGCCGGAATGCCGCACATGACCTTTCTGCGCTCCGAGTCCATTTTCGGGCTGTCGTTCGTGATTATGATTTTCGATGACAGCTCCGTGAACGACTGGAACCGCCAGAAGGTGCTGGAGCGGCTCACGCAGGTCAATCTTCCTCCCGGGCAAAATCTCCAGCCGCAAATCGGCACGGACTGGAGCACCACCGGCCAGATCTATTGGTACACGATAAGAAGTACAAACCCACGCTACGACCTGATGGAACTCCGGTCCCTGGAAGACTGGGTTCTGCTTAAACAATTCAAATCCGTACCCAATATTGTGGATGTCTCTGACTTTGGGGGTACGGTGCGCGAGTATCAGGTGCGGGTCGATCCCAGCAAGCTTGTCTCCTACGGATTGAGTATCGGCCAGGTGGAGCAGCAACTCGCCAACAACAATATCAACGCCGGCGGCAGCTTTGTGGAAGAGGGGATGCAGCAGATGAACGTCCGCGCCCTGGGACTCTTCAGTAGCGTCGGCGACATCGAGCAGACCGTCCTGAAGACCCAAACCGGAACTGCCCTGCGGGTGAAGGACATCGCGATGGTCACCCAGGGCCCCAAGATCCGCTTGGGCCACATGGCGCGCGCCAACCACATGGAGGATGGTCGGATTATCGACGAACCCGACGTCATCGAGGGTGGGGTGCTGTTGCGCAAGGGCGCGGAAGAGGGACCCACGCTGGAGGCCATTCACAAGAAGGTGGACGAACTCAACAACGGCATCCTGCCCCCGGGCGTGAAGGTGGTTCCGATGCTGGACCGTACCGACCTGCTGCATTTTACCCTGCACACGGTCATGCACAACCTGGTCGAGGGCATGATCCTGGTTACCGTCATCCTCTTCCTGTTTCTCCTCAATGCGCGCGCCGCTTTTATCGTCGCCCTGACGATTCCGTTCTCTCTGCTCTTTGCCTCCATCTTCCTGAACTTGAGCAGCATTCCCGCCAACCTTCTATCTCTCGGGGCACTGGATTTCGGCATGGTGGTGGACGGCACGGTGGTTATGGTGGAAAACATCATGCGGCATCTGAGCCATGCCCGGCGCCAGACCTCGAACGGAGTCCATAAGACCACGGCGGAAATGATCCGTGAGGCGTGCCATGAAGTGCAGCGGCCGGTATTCTATGCCATCGCCATCATCATCACCGCCTATTTGCCAATCTTCACGTTGCAGCGAGTGGAGGGCAGGCTCTTCCGGCCCATGGCTTGGACGGTGGCCTTCGCTCTGCTGGGCGCCATGACCTTTTCGATTTTGATTGCCCCGGTCCTGGCCAGTACGTTTTTCCGTAGGGGAGTCATCGAGCGGCGGAACCTGGTAATGGAATATCTGATCGATCTGTACCGCCGTCGGCTGCGTTGGGCCATTCAGCATCGTTGGGTTGTTGTTTGCGTTGCTTTGGCTGCCTTGGTGGGGACGGTCTATTTGGGTTTTGGCGGCGTCATTGGAGCGGAGTTCCTTCCCCACCTTGACGAAGGCGCCATCTGGGCGCGTGGCACCCTGGCGAACAGTACAAGCCTTACGGAAGGCGAGAAATTCACCAACAACTGCCGATATGTTTTCGCCTCATTCCCGGAGGTGACCAAGGTTGTGTCGCAGGTTGGACGGCCCGACGACGGCACGGACACCGGGGGATTTGGCAATACCGAATACTTCATCGACTTGAAACCGCACGACCAATGGCGCCCGATATTTCATAAGGACAAAGAAGAACTGATCGCCGCCATGAACCGCGCCGTGGAGAAATATCCCGGAGCGATATGGAACTTCTCCCAACCCATCGAGGACAACGTGGGAGAGACGATGACCGGCACCAAGGGGTCTCTGGCGCTCAAGATCTTTGGGGACGACCTGAAACTTCTGGAGCAGAAAGGCGAAGAAGTCGCTGCCGTCCTTACCGCCATTCCGGGCATGCATGACGTGAAACTGCTGCGCGATTTCGGCCAGCCGAATCTCAACTTAACCATTAACCGCCGCATGGCGGCGCGCTTCGGCATCAACGTGGCCGATATCCAGGACGCCGTACAGACAGCCGTGGGCGGTAATGCCGTGAGCCAGGTCCTGCAGGGCGAGGCACGCTACGACGTGGTGGTGCGCTACCAGGAACCCTATCGGAATACCCGGCAGGCTATCGAGAATGTTCGGCTGCTTTCCCCCAGCGGTGAGCGGGTTTCCTTGGCGCAATTAACCAAGGTTGACGTCAAGGACGGCGCCTACGACATCTACCGCGAGGGCAACAGCCGCTACTGCGCTGTCACCTTCAATGTCCGGGGCCGGGACCTGGGGACCACGGTGGAAGACGCGATCAAGCAGATCGGCCAGAAAGTGAAATTGCCACCCGGCTATAGCATTGGTTGGTCAGGCGAGTACGAAAGCGAACAGCGGGCGGAAAAACGCCTGGCGGTCATCGTCCCGCTAACCATACTGGTCATCTTCATAATTCTCTACTCCATGTTTCGTTCCTACAAATGGGCGTTGCTCATTCTACTTAACGTCGGCCTGGCGCGAGTCGGAGGCTTCCTGGCTCTGGTGCTTACCGGGACCTACCTTAGCGTATCGTCGGGGGTCGGCATGTTGGCGCTCTTCGGCGTCTCGGTGCAAACGGGCGTCATTATGCTCGAATACATCAACCAACTCCGGGCGCGCGGCTACACCATTGTGGAGTCCGCGGTTGAGGGAGCGGTGCTCCGGCTTCGCCCCATCATGATGACCATGCTGGTGGCGACTCTGGGACTGCTGCCGGCGGCGCTGTCGCACGATATCGGATCCGACTCGCAGCGCCCCTTCGCGATCGTCATTGTGGGAGGCCTGATTGCCGACCTTGCCTTGAGCATCGTGATCCTGCCGACGTTTTACGTTTGGGTCGCGAAAGACACGGACAAGCTTCCGGAGCCGGAGGAATCAAGTGCGAGATAAGCCTGTGAAATCCAGTGGGTGGAGACGGTGGAACTGGACGCTCGTTCTCCTGGCCCTTCCCTTGTTTCCTGCGGCGTCCTTCTGCCAGCAGGCACTGACGTGGGAACAGGTTCGGGAAAAATTCGAGACCGCGAATCCCACCCTGAAAGCCGCTCAAATCAACATCGAGGAGTCGCGGGCAAATGAAATTACGGCCTACCTCCGCCCCAATCCGACTTTCAATTTCTCATCGGATGGAACGCAACTTGTTCCCCACGATGGCGTGTGGCAACCGTTTCTGGGTACTCAGTACGTCCCGGGGGTTAGTTACCTGCATGAACGGCGGCACAAGCGGGAATTGCGGCAGGAAGGCGCCCAAAAAGCGACCGATATCGCGACGTCGCAGTTCAAAGATCAGGACAGGACGCTCCTTTCCACTTTGCGGGGCGCGTTCGTGCTGTCGCTGCAACAGAAGGCGATCCTGGAACTGGCGAAAGCCAACCTTGATTACTACGACAAGGTCCTCACGATCAGCCGGGAGCGATTCCGCGTGGGTGGCCTTGCGAGAGTGGATCTCGACCGCCTGGAGCTTCAACGGGTGCAGTACGAGTCGGACGTGGAAAGCGCCAAGGTAGCTCTGGAGGACGCGAAAATACAGGTCCTGACGCTGCTGAACGATCGCACGCCGGCGGACCACTTTGATCTCACGGGCCCGTTTGAATCCTCGGACCAGCTTCCGCCGCGCGACGACCTTCACCGCTTGGCGCTTGATATCCGGCCGGACCTTAAGGCGGCGGCGCAAGCGGTGGAAATGGCGAAAACGAATCACAAGCTGGCGGTTGCCAATGGCTCGACCGACCCCACTTTCACCGTTTGGTATTCCTATAATCCTTCCTTCAACAATCCTAATGACAAACACACCGTAGGCGCCAGCGTGAACATCCCCCTTCGCATCTTCGACCGGAACCAGGGGGAAAAACTGCGCACCCAGTTGGACATCGGCCTCAACGAACGGCAGCGCGACGCCGCTGAGGCCCAGGTGTTCAGCGATGTGGATACCGCTTACGCCAACGTGATGAGCAACATCAACCTGCTGCGGCCTTACAAAGAGAAGTACCTCGCCCAGGCCGTTCGGGTGCGTGACACCGTGACCTACGCTTATCAGCGCGGGGGAGCATCTTTGCTTGATTTCCTCAACGCCGAGAGCGACTATCGCACCGTTCAGGTGAACTATTTGACTCTAATCGGTGCTTATCTGACTGCCGTGGCTCAGTTGAATCAAGCGGTGGGCCGGGAGGCTGTTCCATGAAACGGATAAAGCCGTCGACGGCCGAAAGGCGCGCGCCAAAGGAGACAACCAGGTGAAGAAATTTGAGGTACGGGGCTGGTTTGAAGATACCGGGATTGTCGCCGCAGTCCGTGTCAACTCGACCGAGGACGCCATTTTTGCCGCGCAAGCGGTCGCGGCCGGAGGGGTCGTGGTGGTCGAAATTCCCCTGACGGTGCCCCAGGCAATCAAGGTCATCAACCAGTTGGCCAAAACCGTTCCCGGTATTGTTGTGGGGGCGGGTGGATTGACGAATGCCACCACTGCGCAGGCGTGCCTTGACGCCGGCGCCCAGTTCCTGACCTGTGATGGCCTGCAACCCGCCGTGATTGAGTTTGCCTCGAAGCAGGACGTGGTGGTATTTCCCGGCGCCCTAACCCCTACGGAAGTTATCAATGCGTGGGAAGCGAACTCCGATTTCGTGAAGGTGGTGCCCTGCGCTCACATCGGTGGTGAAGCTTACATTGGGTCCCTGCATCGAATGTTTCCGCAGATTCCGCTAATAGCCTCCGGCGGCGTGAATCAAAACAATGCTTCCAATTTCATCCTGGCGGGAGCCGTCGCCCTGGGTGTCGGGCGGGAATTGATGCCTTCTGACGCCATCCGCCGTCGCCAGGAGGACCGGATCGGCGAACTGGCCCGGCGATTCCGGGGCTTTGTAAAAGCCGGCCGTGACCACCTGGCCGCGCGCGCCCGAAGGTCCGCCGGTCCCGATGAATAGCCCGACAGAATATGTGACTGGGATTAAGGATCAGCGCTGGCGGGCTGACGCTGAGGGCCAGTAAGTCGAGAAATGCCTCTTTACCAATACAGATAAACTACAGCGGGTTTGCCGTGGAAGCGGGGAATTTCTGTTTACCGTAAGACTTTGACCAGGACGGGCACATCGAGCCGGGTTAAGACGAGTCAAAGTTCTAGCCTGCGCGAAGCGCCTTGGAGTGCGGCGGCTCGACGCCGCCTTTCTTGCTGGCTGCCCCCATCAATGATCGAATTCCGGTCCAATTGAAATCGATCCCCATTCCAAGGCGGCGTCGAGCCGCCGCACTCCAAGGCGCTTCGCGCAGGCTAGAACTTTGACTCGTCTTAACCCGGCTCGATGTGCCCGTCCTGGTCAAAGTCTTACGGTAAACAGAAATTCCCCGC
>JARLGN010000592.1 GCA_031292775.1 Acidobacteriota bacterium
GGCCATCCTGCCTATCGATGCCCCGCTGATAACCCTGGGGGATATCGTTCGCGGAAAGTGGCCGACGGAAATCAATCTTCAGGGCGCAGACATCTTCTCTTACGTAATGAATAACTATTACTTCACCAACTGGCCGGCAGCGCAGGGGGGAGACTTCACCTTCCGCTATGTCCTGACCAGCGGGGCGGACATGAGTCCTGATTTGCTGAGCCGGCTTGGACGGGAGGCAGTGACGCCACTGGAAACCGATGAGATTACTTCCCAGGATAAGGCTGTGCCCCGGCCGTCACCCTTGCCCGCGGATCAGACAAGCTTCCTTGAGACCGATCAATCGAATGTCGCCCTGGTAACGTGGAAGCTGGCGGAAGACGGAGATGGGATGATCCTGCGATTCTTGGAACTCGCCGGCAAAGAGGGGACGGTCAACGTGCATATTCCGCTACTTAACACCGAGGCGGCGTGGAACTGCAACGCCATGGAGCAAAAGGCAGGCGCGTTGCCGGTGGCACCCCACGGGTTCAGTTTCCCGGTCAAGCCGTTCCAGATTGTTACGGTGCGAGTGAAGGGAACATCGGCCATGTGATTTGCCGCGGCCGGAGAGAAACGCTGTGCTGTCTTTGGTTGCAACCAAGAGCCCGCTAAGCCCCATGGAGTTTTAGCTGGCTTGGGCTTCTTCCTTGATGACGATCGGGTCACTCTGCAGGAGCGCGCGGCAGGATTCCCTGCGAATAAGCCGCGTGGGAAGCGTCACAACTTGCGGTTTAACGTCCAGGCGTGAGATTTGTTTCAAGAGCAAGTCTGCCATCTGTTTGCCGAGTTGGTCGGTGAAGACGCGCACGGAGGTCAGCGGGGGGATGAGCGCAGAGGCTTCAATCGTGTCATTGACGCCGATCACGCTGACATCGGCGGGAATTCGCAGGCCGTGGTCAGCCAGCGCGCGATATGCGCCGCGCGCGGTGGTGTCGTCCCCGGCAAGAATCGCGGTGATCGCACGGCCTTCGCTGAGAATCGATTTTGTGGCCAGGTAGCCGAGGTCTTCGGCGTTGTCAATGTTCAGGTCACGAATGAGAGGCGGAAGGCCGGCCTCTTCCATAGCCTGGCGGTACCCGTCGCTGCGGCGGGCGAACCATGTGCGCTGGCAATTGCCAATGTACCAGATATCTCGATGTCCCAAAGACTGGAAGTAACTCGTGGCTTCCTGGGCGCCCCCAATGTCATCAAAAAACACTGCACTGTATTGGTCCTTGCGCCAATCGCCCACAATGTTGTTGCCAAGGCAAACAGTGGGCAACCGTCGGTCCGTTAGCGCGTCGAGGAGGTTCTGCGAGTTCGTGCCTGCGGCGATGACTCCACGAACAACCTTGCGATTCTGAAGAAGCCGGGGGATGTGAACCTCCTTCCAGGGAAGCTTGGGCGAGTATTGCATGGGGAGAAACAGAACGCCAAAGTCGTTCGCGGCGCAATGCGCCTCGGCACCCACCAACACGGCAGAGTGGAAAGGATGCAGCACGGCGCGATTGCTCAGTAGAAAGGCAACAATTCGCGAATCGTTCCGGCGATTCAGATCGAACCCTAATTTCAGGGCGGTCTTAACAACCCGTTCGTGGAGGTTGGGTCGGACTCTTGCGCTTCCATTCAATACGCGCGAGACCGTGGCGAGACTCAGGCCCGCGGCTCGGGCCACGTCCTGAATTCTTACATTCGATCGTCGTGTTTTCTTCGTCACGCGCGGCCTCGGAGGGAAAGTGATAATCAACTACCTCGGCATCCTGAAGCTGCGGAACGAGAAGCTGTACAGCCTCATTCCGAAAGCCAAATTGGAAATTTACGATAACTTCTGAAAATTTTCAAGATTTATTCTTTGAAGTCTTGTTTCCTTTTTCGAATTCCTTACAGAAGGGTATGCGACTCCAGGTACGGGAAGCGTGAGGCGATCTTATCTTCTTTCGAGGAGCTTGCAGAATCCTGCCGCCTTAGCCCTATGCTTATGTAAAATAAACAAGTTACTTGATGATAAATGGCTAACATTGGATTGACGAATGCCCCTGGACTTAACCTCCGTGCTTGGCGAACAGAAAGGGATTGCTGGAGAAACACTTGAAATCCCCGGGAAAGCCAAAGTGCGCATCAGATCCGCTGGAAACAGTTTTCGGGAGAAATAGACCTGAATTGAGATATGTTTGCAAGAATATGAGAAATTTTTCTTGACAAGTAGATAGTGAGTCAATATAAATGGAAATCATTTTTACTGTGTTCCACCTCTCCCGCCTTGGAGGGTTGTCCAATGCGTCCCGGAGGGGGAACTTGGAGTAGTCAGCGTCGGGGGTCTGGAAAGGAAGGATCCTGTTTCCCAGTAGGCGCTCAGCCCGTCAGTGCGTGTTTGCAGGTTGACCGAGGGGGCCGCAGGCGATGGGTGCAGACCTTTCAGAGAGATTTGGCCCATGATTCCAGGCATCGGCCTGGGCCTGCAATTTTCGGAAGCATTATTGATCCGAAGTTCCGGTTGGACCTATAGTTCAGTCGCATCGTGGAGAAGGCTCCGATCTTCTCCCGTGGCTACCCTTCGAAGTGCGTTTCCTAATTACCGCAACGCGGGCCTCGTCCGTGGGTCCGGGACCTTTTAACGATCAACTCGATGTTGCAGGCCAACGAAGGAAATCCGAATCCGGCTGCCCTCTGGCCTGCCTGCCTGCATAACCTCATGTGTGTCCAATTTCCGCCACTGCACCCGCGGGCGGGGCCACCCAACCGTTCTTTTCAAAGCAAAAATACATCCCCAGGGTTTTACCTAGCATTGTCAGATTGCATATCGGCAGACTATACGACGATTCCAAGGGTCGGGTCGCAAATAGCGAAAGGAGATGTTTGTGAGGATAAAAATAGGCATCCTTCTGCTCACGGTTATTGGTCTGATTCTGGTTTACCCAAACTCAGCGCACGGCCAAGCTGTCAACAACGCCCAGATTCACGGGACAGTGGTTGATCCAACTGGCGCGGTTGTTCCGGGCGCAAATATCCAAGCTACCCACGTCGCCACGGGGAAGGTGCAGTCGACGGTTACCGGTTCCTCCGGTGATTATGTTCTTACGAACCTTGCGGTGGGAGCTTACAGCCTTGAAGTTAAGGCAACCGGTTTCGAGCGTTACGTGCAAACGGGCATCGTCCTGCAAGTGGGCGATAACGTGGACCTTGGCGTCACCATGAAAGTGGGAGCGGTGTCGCAGTCCGTGGAGGTTAACGCCGGTACCACGATGGTTCAGACGCAGGACACATCGATATCGGAAGTTATCGATCAACGAAGAATAGATGACCTGCCGCTCAACGGCCGATTGCCCACGCAACTGGTGATCCTCGCGGGCGCGGCCGTCAATTTTGTTCCCAACGGCGGTGACTTGACAGGCAGTAAGAATTATCTCAATTCCGTCACCATCTCCGTGGCGGGGGGTGAGGCGAATGGCATCGAATACTTGTTGGATGGGGCTGACCATGACGACCCGTTTTCCAATGTCAATCTACCTCTTCCTCCCCCTGACGCGCTGCAAGAGTTCAGCGTGCAGACGAACGGGCTTTCGGCCCGCTACGGCGTTCACCCTGGTGCCACCGCGAACTTTGTGACCAAATCGGGCACGAATGCATTTCATGGGGATTTATTTGAATTTGTGCGCAACGGGCAGTTTAATGCTCGCCTTTACGGCGCCGCGGCGGAAGACTCTTTACGCCGCAACCAGTTTGGCGGCACGGCGGGCGGGGCGATCAAGAAGGACAAGCTATTCTTCTTCGGCGGGTACCAGGGCACGCGCCTGCGCACCGCTCCCGGCACCACCACGAGTTATGTTCCCACCGCCGCGGCGATACAGGGAAATTTCAGCGCTTTGGAGTCCACCCCTTGTCTGTCGAAGGCTCGCACCCTCAAGGATCCCTTCACGGGCGGACCGGCGTTTACCGGGAACATAGTGCCCACCACGCTTCTCAACGCGGCGGCACTTAAATATGTCACATTGGTTCCGTCATCCGCGGATTCGTGCGGCAAGATCCAATATGGCATCCCCACGCCTCAGAATGAAGACCAGTTTTTGGGCCGCATGGATTGGACTATTAATTCCAAACAGAGCTTTTATGGCCGGTATTTTGATTCGGATTTACAGGCTCCGCCCGTTTACAACCCGGCTGGACTGGGTCTGCTGACCACCACCGCCGCCGGCAATTGGGAACGCGTCCAAGCGATGGTGCTCGGCCACACCTGGTCGTTTTCCCCGACCAAGATCAACAGCGCCCACCTCTAGTGGACACGCTTGCGCGACAATCGCGGGACAGACCCGGGCGTACCGGACGTGACGTCCGTGGGAGTGATCAACCCCGATGGGTCTAAGCTGCCCCAACTGTCCCCTAACTTCATCTACGTTTCGGTAAGCAACTACTTCAATTCGGGATGTGGAACCTGCGCGCCGGCTTTCTTTAATCGCAACACCGTGCAAGTGGCGGACGACATCGATTGGATCCACGGCAAACACCAGTTGGTTATTGGCGGTGAATGGATGCGCCACCAATTGAATTCCAGCAACATCTATGATGCCAACGGCACGTTCGCCTTCAACGGGACTTACACCGGAGATGCTCTGGCGGATTTAATGTTGGGTGCGCTCCAGGCCTACAACGGAAGCATGCCGACGGCGTTCGGCTTCCGGCAGACCTATATTGGCCTGTACGCTCAGGATGATTACCGGGTTAATTCCCGTCTCAACGTTCACGCGGGCGTTCGCTGGGAGCCTTTCTATCCGGAAACCGACGTTTTCGGGCGGGGGAATTATTTCTCCATGTCAGGCTATTACGCCAATCAGCGGAGCAGCCAATACACCAACTCGCCGGCAGGTATGTTGTTTGCCGGCGACCCGGGAGTTCCCACCGGCTACTCCTATAGCTCGCTTGACCTCTTCGAACCGCGCGTGGGCTTTGCCTGGGACATGACGGGCAATGGTAAGCAGACCCTGCGCGGCTCCTACAGTATCTTCTACGACCTGCCGGAAACGTACTACGCTGACCGCTTTGGCAACGCGGCTCCGTGGGGAGCTGCCACTACTGTAAATCCCGGCACTAACGGTTGCACCGCCTCCGCTATCACTGCGGGTAGCTGCCAGCCGGGTTTCACTTCCCCTTATGGTTGGGGTAGTACCGCGACTACTGATCCTTACCCACTCCCGTTTCCACCTAGCAAGAACTACGTCTTCCCTGCGGCGGGTGCTTACATTAACTTCCAACTGGTCCCCAAGATCCCCCAGACACAGGAGTGGGGCTTGAGCTTCCAGCGCCAGTTCCCGCACAACTGGCTGTTCTCCGCTTCGTACCTGGGAAGCCATACTGTTCACCTCTGGGGCTCAAACGAAGTTAACCCCGCGATTGCTAATCCTCCGGGTTTCGTTGGGACCCCCAGTACCAGCAATACGAATCAGCGCCGGGTTCTGTATTTGGCCAATCCGACCAACGGCGTTTACTACGGGACCATCGCACAGCAGCTTCCAAGCGCCAACGCTAGTTACAACGCTTTGCTGGTGAATGTCACCCACCGGTTCAGTCAGAATTTCAGCCTGCTCTCGAATTACACGTATTCTCATTGTCTTAGCCTCGCGGATTTCAGGGGAGAATTGACCGGGCCCATTTTCCAGAATCCCTGGAATATCAACGCGGATTACGGCAATTGCGGCATGCATCTGCTGCACAACTTCAATACCTCCCTCGTGGCCAGCATGCCGAAATTCCAGAACAAGTGGACCAACTGGGCGGCCGGGAATTGGCAATTCTCTCCCATCATCACCGCCCGTAGTGGGCCTTGGTACTATGTGACCACCGGCACAGACGTTTCCCTGTCGGGTATAAGCCTCGACCGGCCGAACGTGACCGGAAACCCCTACCAGTACGCCTATAATTCATCAAAGCTGAATTATGTCCAAATGTTGAACCCTGCTTCGTTTGCTGCCCAAGCCGCCGGTACCTTTGGTGACGTGGGCCGCAACTCGCTGCTGGGTCCAGGCTACTTTAACGTTGACGCGGCGCTTGTTCGGTTCTTTCCCATTAAGGAGCAGATGAAGGTCGAATTCCGCGTGGAGGCCTTCAACCTGTTTAACCGGACCAACATGGCTCCTCCAGGATGGTCCGTCAATTCCACTACCAATATTTTGTCCCCGGGAAATCAGTCGATCACCTCCGGTACATTCGGGTACAGCAATCAGGCTTTTGACATGCGCATTCTGCAACTGGCTATGAAGTTCTACTTCTAGAATGGCTTCTGGATTGCGTCGGGATTGGGTCCTACAGGGTTCGACTAGAACGCTGGAGGCGGTTAAGCGGGGCAAAGCGGCAGCGTTTTGCCCCGTTTGCCGTTTTAGGGACGATCCTTTTTTCCCATCCGTATCGGGCCCGGAATCACCCCCCTTGCCGGGCATCCTCGCATTGTTTCTAATTCCCCCCTTGAACTGAACGGCGGGAGAGGCTAACCTCGCCCTTGGAATTGCCGACAGTGCGGATGTCTGACGAAGGGCGGAACGAGGGTTAAACAATGCGGGTAGAACAATGGGAACAATTCAAGGCAGCGGCAAAATTTCAGAAAACTGATCGCGTGCCAATTTCCTTGATCATCGACAGTCCCTGGATACCGGGGTATCTGGGCATCAAGCATATTGATTATTACTTCGACCAGGAAGTCTGGTTTCAATCCAACCTTCGCATCGTCGAGGAATTCCCGGAAGTCACCGTGATCCCATCGTGGTGGGTGGAATATGGCATGGCAATTGAACCCTCCGCCCTGGGTGGCAAGGTGCGATTCCCGGCGGATCAAACCCCATCCGAATCGCCGATGTTATTTCGTTTGGAAGATCTGGATCAACTCGCTGAGGTTGACCCCCAGGTGGACGGCTTGATGCCGGTGGCGCTCCGTCAGTACCGGGCGCAGAACCGCCGTATCACCGACGCAGGTTACACAATTCCCATGGTTGCCGCGCGCGGTCCCCTGGCGCTGGCAGTCTTCTTGCGTGGCCTGACCCCGTTCATGATGGACATTAGCGATAACCCCGCCGGGGTGCACAAACTGCTCGCCTATACCACGAACGTCGCAATCCAGTGGCTCAAGGCCCAGGCTGAGGCAGTAGGTGATA
>JARLGN010000002.1 GCA_031292775.1 Acidobacteriota bacterium
CGTGGGCTCGCCCAAGCGGGACATCGAATATCGTCTGGATTTGTGGGATCGCGTGATCGGGGGCGGCATCAAGAAGGTTGCGCTTGGCGCTCTGCTGGGGCTCTACGACTGGCATTTCGACGCATTGGCTACGATCGAGCATGGCAACTATCTGCGGCGCGCCTACGGTGTGGAGCCGCACGCCATGGGTATTCCCCGTCTTAAGCCCGCCCGCGGCGTGTTGGCCTCGCAAAAGGCATCGCGCTTCACGGTGTCAGACGAGGATTACCGTTTAATCCTGAGCCTCTATCATCTTTCGTTCCCGCTCTCCCGCTTGTTCTTCAACACTCGTGAAAGTTACGAAATGAACATTTCCATGGTGGCGCCAGGCGACCTCTTCACCGTGGACTGCGATACCTTTCCGGGCGGATACCTTCGTAATGACACGCCCGGCCAGTTTTCGACTCACGGATTCCCCTCGCGGCGCGAGGTTGTCGAGGTGCTTGCGAAGCGGGGGCTGAAGACTTTGTACTTGGAAGCTGAAACGCCACTGCCCGCTCCCGAGCATCCGTCGAAAGTCGTCCCGCCCGATGTCGTAAAGTGGCGGGAAGAACATGCGACGATTCGCGCCGCGCTTCAGGACTGGCAGGCCGTTCTCGCGGGGCTGACCCTGCATCCTGGTGAAAATCCAACGGAGCGGAAAGCAGCGCTGGCGGCGCTACGAATGACCCTGCACTTTTTCAAGACTTATGCCATGGACCACTGCCGCCGGGAAGAGAACGCTTTCTTCCGCACCTTTGCACCCAGCTCTGGCTCGACGGCCAATCTCCAGGCATTTCGCGACGGGCATGAGCGCTTGGGGATCGACTTGGATAAATTTGAAAGGCAGATGGCTTCGTACCAACTCTCCGGCGATCCCAGCGTGCTGCTTACCGTGGGAGAACGCACCATCCGGGAACTGGGCGAGCACCTCGCTGCGGAAGAGGCGTTTGCGGCCGACAGCCAGGCTGTCTAATTTACCCGTTGTCGCGCGCTCGTTGTCTGGACGGGTCTGAACCTTTGTGATACAAGATTGAACGTGCGCTTCCCGATGGCGGGCTGCGTTGAGAATTCAAATCATGTGGACTCCCAAGCATGTTGTGGTAGTGGGCGGTTGTGGACACGTCGGACTCCCCCTGGGCCTGCTTCTTGCCTCCCGCGGTGTGAAAGTCACGTTACTGGACATCGACAAAGATAAAGTCGAAAAAGTGAACCGCGGGGAGATGCCGTTTCTGGAACAGGGTGCTCCGGCGTTGCTCCAACAAGTAGTGGAAAAGGGTTTGGTGGCGACCTTGGATGAATCCTGCCTGGCGAGCGCCGACGTGGCGATCGCGGTGGTCGGAACGCCCGTCGACAAATATTTGAATCCGACCCTCCGCAACCTCTGCAAGAGCGTCGACGATTTGCTGAATCATCTTCCTGACGATGCGCTGCTGGTATTGCGTAGCACCGTTTATCCGGGGGTCACGAAGATCGTTTACGACCGGGTCCGGGCTCTGGGACGGAAGGTCCACGTCGCCTTTTGTCCGGAGAGGATTTCCGAAGGGAAAGCGCTGGTGGAGTTGACGAAGCTCCCCCAGATTATCGCGGCGTTTGAGCCGGAAGCGATGGCGCGGGCCGGCAAGCTCTTTTCCATCCTCTCTCCCGAAATTATCGAACTGGAGCCCACCGAGGCGGAACTCGCCAAGCTCTTTACCAACAGTTGGCGTTATCTCAATTTTGCCATTTCCAACCAGTTTTACGTGCTCGCGCAAAGTTACGGGCTCGACTTCTATCGCATCTATGATGCGGTCACGCGCGATTATCCGCGCATGGCCAGTTTTGCGCGGGCAGGTTTCGCCGCCGGTCCCTGCCTGCTAAAGGACACGCTGCAACTCGCGGCGTTCACCGGAAATAACTTTTTCATGGGGCATGCGGCAATGCTGATTAATGAGGGCTTGCCGAATTACCTCGTCGCGCAATTGCGCTCTTCCGGGTTGGCAACGAAGTGCGTGGCGATTCTGGGCATGGCCTTCAAACGTGATTCCGACGATGTGCGCGACAGCCTTTCCTGCAAGCTGCGCAAACTGTTGGAAGTTGAGGCGCGCGAAGTGCTGTGCACCGACCCTTACGTGCAAGATCCGTCGCTCGTTCCCTTGGAGCAAGCCCTGGCGCGCGCCGACATCATCATCCTGGGGGCACCGCACTCTGTTTACCAATCGCTTTCTTTCCCTCCTGACAAGCAAGTCATTGACGTCTGGAATTTCTGGGCCAAGCCCAAAACTGCTCTGCTAATGGCTGATTCCGAACTATTCCCCCTGAAAGGGTGAATTAACCTAAGGAAGTAAGGCTCTATGGGAACTGGCAGTGCGGCTTCACTTTGGGGCCACGATTAGGGGATGCAGGTTACTTCTTTCCCGACAGGATGAAGGCAATCGGGCCATACAAGCTGCCGATGAGGAGAGGGATCCTCGGGACTTTGGATTTTGTTGCCCTTGACACTCCCGACGCGGTCTGCCGTCGCATGCGAGAGGCGGCATAACGAAGGATCGCGCCGCGGAGAGTCGGTTCTTGAAGAAAGTATTTTGTGAGGATGGCCGTGTGAGCGCAACCTGATTGGAACGCCCAACGTCGAACCGCACGCCATTCAGTGGGGTGGCGATGGAGGATTTTCGCCGCAGGCTCCACAACAATCCTTCCGCCACCGAGCAGGATTCTGAGCAGGAGATCCGGTTCTTCGCCAGAGCCGATCCGGGTTCCGCGACCGAACCGAGCGTCGTAGTCCCCGTAGCGTTGGAACACCTCGCGCCGAATCGCCATATTGGCGTTGCCTACTAAGGCTGAGCGCATGGGGAATGACTCTGCTCCCACATGGCCATCGATAATCTGTTGCGATGCCGGGAACTCAGCGCGATGGAGATAATCGAATGTTTGACTGACCGGGTCGGCGAGGGTTTGGGCGCTGATGCTTCCCGAAACCGCAAGCACTTGGGGGTCATGGAAAGGGGCCAGAAGAAGTGGCAGCCAGTTAGGATCGGCCACGGAGTCATCGTCGAGGAATGCCATGATGCTCCCCGTGGCGGCCTGGATGCCGGCATTGCGCGCGCGGCTGACCCCACGTTGGGGCTCGTTGACAACCGTCGCACCGTGTCGCCGGGCAACTTCTTCAACGTCCTTGAGGCGGGGACCGTTGTTGACAACAATGATGTCCGCAACCCAGGCTTTGAAAGGTGCCAGCGACTTCAGGCATTCTTCCAGGTCAGGCAGACGGTCGACCGTGCAAACGATGACACTCGTCGATTTCAGTAATCCTCCTTGAGTCTCCATCTCTTCTTTCTGACTGTTTACACTTGGCCGGTGGGGTTCACTCATGGGTCTCATCCAGTAGTTCATCGTAAAGCCGGACAAAGCTCTCTGTCATTTGCTTGGCACTGAAATGATCCCGCACGCGGGCATAGCCAGCAGTTCCCATGCTCCGGCGCAGTTCCGGATTGCCGATCAGAAGGTGGAGCCGCGATGCCAGGGCTTCGACATCGCGTGACGGGACAAGCCAGCCGCTTTTTCCATCTTCAAGCAACTCCGGAACGCCGCCCACCGAGGTCGCGACAACGGGCAGGCCCGCAGCCATCGCATCCAGAGCGGCAATCGGGAAGCCTTCCTCAAGCGATGGCATCACGAAGACATCCCAGCGGGGAAGAACCGAGCTGATGTCGTCAATCCACCCCAGAAATCTGACCTGCTCCTTGAGTCCGACGCGTACGACTGCTTCCTCCAGTTTCCCCCGTTGCGGCCCCGAACCGGCAATCTCCACTCGCAGGGCAGGGAATTCACTTCGGAGCGCGGCCGCCGCACGGACCAAATACTCAATCCCTTTCAGTTCCACCAGCCGTCCCGCAGTTCCGATTACGATCTCAGAAGTGGCGCGGCGATGAAGGGCGGGAAGGTTGCCTGAGGGGATGGGCAATCCTGCATAGATTACGCGAGTTGGCCCATCGACAACTCGATCCGCAACCGCCTGAGAAACCGCGACCACCGCATCAGCGCCCCAGGCGGAGAAATTGACGGGCGTGAGGCCTCGCGGCTCCAGTATCCGGCCATGTAGGTGCCTCACAATCTTGGCCTGCGTGGCGGCACGGGCGAGCCAATTAACGGACCTTCCGCCGAAGTGAAGATGGACAATCGCAAACTTCTGCCGTCGCAGGCTCCGCCAGAACCTCCAGGCTCCCATGGGATCTCGCGCCCCGCGCCACCAGTCGAGGGCGCTCGCCTGCACACCAGCCTGCTGGAGCACATTCACGAGAGGTCCTGCCCCTGCGAGGAACAAGGCGTGGATGCGGTAGCGTTTGGGATCGAGGCCCTCGCTGAGGGTACGGACAATGCGGGCCATACCCGTACTTTCGGGCTGCGCTGTGCCAAGAATATGGAGTACCTGGTGAGCCATTTCTTATCTTGAGTGCGGAGCACCTTGATGGTTCTTCTCCCCTCGCAGTCTAATGGATGTTGGTGCAAGCGATAAGCAAAAACTTCAAATTGGAGGGCCTCATCATTTCCACCCCCTTGCGGCCTCGTGTATACTGGCAATTGATTGCGCGCACCTTACAAATTCCAAGAACTTCTCTGATAACACTTCCGCTGGATTAGCATGTCAGCCAAAGAGATCTTGAAAGCGATTCTTCCTCATCCCGTAGGCCGCTGGCTGGGGAATCACAGACTGCCATTTGAGCGTATAAGGCGACGCTTCCAGATAGGCGGTAATCTGGGTAGCCTGCGCCGGAAAACGCCGGTCAATCCATACGATTATGGCGAGAGTCGAGGACAATGTATTGACCGCTATTACATTGAACAATTCCTGACGGTGCAGTCGGCCGATGTGCGAGGGCATGTGTTGGATTTCTGTGACGATACCTACGCACAAAAGTTCGGCGGTGCTAAAGCGACGAAGGTGGATGTATTGCACCTCTCGGCGGATAACCCGCACGCGACTATCGTGGCAGACCTGGCCCGGGGCGATCAAATTCCCTCCGACGCTTTTGACTGCATTCTGTGCACACAGGTACTCCATTGTATATACGACGTTCACGCCGCTGTTAGTACACTCTACCGCATTTTAAAACCTGGGGGCGTGGTGCTGGTTACGGATCCTGGTATCCAGAAGATTGACTGCGTGGACATTAAGAATGAGGAAGAATACTGGCGTTTTACCTCGCTCTCCCTGCGCAGACTATTTGAGGAGGTCTTTCCCAAGGACCACGTGGAGGTCAAGACCTACGGAAATGTGCTGGCGGCCATCGCGTTCTTGCATGGGTTTGCGGTCGAAGACCTCCCGCGCGAAGACTTGGAATATTGCGACCCGGATTACGAAGTTACGATTACGCTCCGGGCAGTCAAACCGATGGTCACTTTGACGCCGCGGCAGTCCTACTGAGGTACGCAAAATAGAGTGACAGATCCAGCGTAGCGCTGGCATTCTGAGGCACCGGAAAATGCCCCCGGGACGGCGGCACTACTAAGAGTAAGCCGTCACGGTATTTTGCGTACCTCAGTAGAGAAGCGACCGGGGTGCCTTGACCAGGGGTAAGGGTGAAGTCATGGATAACACGCCAAGAGTATCGGTTGTCGTGAGCTTCCTGAATGCCGAACGATTCTTGGCAGAGGCAATTGAAAGCGTCTTTGCACAGACGTTTGAGAGTTGGGAACTCTTGCTGGTTGATGACGGCTCGGATGACTCCAGTACGACCATTGCACGTGGATACTCTGCCCGGTGGCCCCAAGCGGTGCGATATCTCGAGCATTGCAGACACCGCAATCGAGGCCAGGCTGCGTCACGAAATTTGGGCATGAGAATTGCAAAGGGAGAGTACATCGCCCCACTCGATGCCGACGACGTTTGGCTGCCAAACAAACTGGAGCGCCAGGTCGCCATACTGGATTCGCATCGTGGCGTGGCCATGGTTTACGGCGTACCTCAGTACTGGCGCAGTTGGGCGGGTCGTGCAACTAACGCGCAGCCAGACTTTGTGGAGCCGCCAGGCATCCCTACCAACAGGATCTATGAACCGCCGGTCCTGCTGAAATCAATGCTATCAGGGCAGGCCAACTCCCCCTGCCCTTCTGATCTGATGTTCCGCAAAGAAAGCATTTGCGACTTAGGCGGCTTTGAGGAATCGTTCATCGGGTTATTTTCGATGTTTGAAGACCAAGCGTTCGTTGTGAAGGTCTATGCAGAGCTGGCCGTATATGTGTCAGACGAGTGCTGGGATCGCTATCGATTACATCCGGGCTCACTCTGCGCGCGGATGATAAGGGCGGGAAGAAAGTCAGAGGCTGAATACTTTTTCCTGAGCTGGGTGCCTGAATACCTTTCGAGCGGGTGCATGTTGGATGCTGAGATCAAGGCTATAATCCGCCGCCAGTTGTGGCCGCATCATCATCCTTTGCTAAACCGGCTCCGGCGGTTGGGACCATCTGTGGTTAAAAGAGTGAAGCGAATGGGGGCGGGACCTATCAATGCCGGAAGCACAGCCCATAGAGCTTAGCTCAGCGGGAGGCGCAGATCGTAGAAATCCCGACAGGCTTGGCACGGATGAGCGCGTCCGCCTGATGCGCGATGGTGTGTTTAACAACGCCAGCCTGCTAATCTCGGGCCTAATCGGTATTGTCCTCGTTCCGATCATGCTCAGAGGCCTGGGGGTTGAGTCTTATGGCCTCTGGATAGCCGCACTGTCCGTGGTGGGAACTGTCGGACTTTTTGATTTCGGCTTGGGCTTGAGCGTAACGCGCGAAGTCGCTGCCTCGCTCGGCAATGCGGGCGGGAGCGAATCGGCGCCGTTCATAAAGGCGGCCGGGACCATTTTTTCCCTTTTCGGGATTGGCGGCTGCATCCTCATTGCCACCCTTGGCCTCCCACTGAGTAGCGGTTTGCACCTCTCCGCCGCGAGCCGCCACATCGCACCCACCGCTTTTGCGCTTGCCGGAGTCGCTTTTCTTGCCGACCGCCTGCTAGCCTTCACAAGCGGGGTGCTACGCGGGTTGCGGCGATTTGATATTACCAATTTGCTCGTGATTATAGCGGCTCTATTTCGTGCGGCCGGAATCATTGTGGTCATCAAGGTTGGATCAGGCGTGGTGGCCGTGATGATGTGGCAAGTGCTGGCCACTGCGGCAGCAGCCTTGGCTGGCCAGTGGGTGATCGGTAAGCTCGATAGGAAATTCCGTTACCATGTGGGACGGTTCGATTGGAAGTTGGTGCGCTCTCATCTGCCATTTGGTTTAGCGAGCCAGCTCACCACAATCGTCGAAGTGATGATTTGGGAGATGGTGCCTTTGGTTGTTGGCATGGTCCTCGGATCGAGATGGGTCGCGCCGTACTATATTGCCCAGCAATTCCCGATGGCGGTTGGTCCAATCATGTGGACTGCTGCCGACGCGCTCTTTCCCGCTGTCAGCCAGCACCAGAGGGAACAGGACATGGCCAAGACGCGTGAGATCCTCGAAGTTGGCACTCGATGGATTGTCGTCGTGGCCCTTCCTCTCTGCATGGGCTTGTGGATTGTTGCCCCAAGGCTATTGCTGGCATGGGTCGGAAACGTTCCTCCGGGTTCGACGCTGATCCTGCGTCTAACTACCGCGACCGTGTTTTTGGAGGGAGTTGCGGCAGCTTCCATCCAGGTACTCTGGGGCCGGGGAGCAATGCGAACTCTTGTTATCATCCCATGTTGCCTAACAGTGAGCAGCCTGGGACTCACCCTGCTGCTCTTACCTCGCATGGGCTTTGTAGGGGCCGCGTGGGGGTTGGTGGCGCCGATGTTCCTCGCGTCTCTTATATACATTCACATCGGCGCACAAACCTGTGGAATCCGTGTGTGGGAGGTGATCCGGACGGCTTCTGCCGGGTTGCTTCTGCCGGTTCTGGCATTTCTGGTGATCTGTCTCAGTATCAACTCCCTGGCAGGCCTGGGGTGGGCGGGTGTCGTAGCCGCAACCGTAGGAGGTGGGTTAGGATACTTGATCTGCTTCATTTCTAGCGGGGCCCGGGAGGAAGAGCTAGTGCTGGTTCGCAAGGTGATTGACGTTCCTCGTACCGCTGGACACCTCATGTACAAGCGCTTGCGCCATTTACTAGCCCGCGTCGGGTTCTTGCGCAGTGGGTACTATCTTTTGCTCGCGGTCAGAGATGCCTTGATGGATAGCCCCGCGCGGGGCCAAGCTGAATTGAACCATGAGTTTGAACCTCGTGAGGATCCATGGGATTACGCTACAGTTTCTTACCAAAGAGAGCGGATCCGCAGCGAGGTGGCGATGCTCGATGCCGCTCGCGGGGCGGTTCGCTTCGGGCAGGCTCTGGAAGTGGGTTGTGCTGAGGGGATATTCACTGAAATACTGGCACCCCTGTGTGAGTCCTTGCTGGCCGTGGACATATCACAAGTCGCTCTGGGGCGAGCGCGCCGGCGACTCTCCGCTAATCAACACGTGCGCTTTGCGGAGTGGGATCTTCGTGTCGATCCATTACCTGACACCTATGATGTCATCATCATGATCCATGCGTTGGAGTATATCCGGAATCCGTTTTATGTCCGCAGCGCCCGCACCAAGTTGGTAAATGGCCTCCGCCCGGGAGGTTATTTGTTATTGGGAACCATGCGGACTGACGAAACAACTGAGAATGCCTGGTGGAACCGATACCTTCTGCGGAGCGGCAAGAGAATTAACAATTTCTTTGCGGATCACCCGGCGCTAAGTGTGGTCAAGACTGCCGAATTTTACTTGGGTAAGGACTATATCGCGTACGACGTCCTCCTCCGAAAGGCAACTCGATAAACTGCCGGAAGACGGCTCTGGGCAGTAATTCTAAGAAGATCGGAGGCGCCGAACCGATACCTGCGATCCCCTCAGCGTAGAGATAATCTGCTACCATTCCGGCGTAATGGTACCGATTAGGGGATGCATTTTGTCTCTCAGCATTAGTGCCCCAGCGAAGGTCGCAGTCCGGTTGCCTGCACGCGTACGGTGATCTCACCATTTGAAGGAAGCCTGGAGAAACATTCGTGTTGCAGGAATGGAGTCCGGTCCTAAGTCGTGGATCAGCCTTTCGTCTTCCGGAGGCGGCATGATCGCTCGTTTGAAGCTCTCCGTCGTGGTGCCGACGTACAACCGCCGAAACGTCTTGCTGTCGCATACTTTGCCGGCGATTTTCGGCCAGGACTTTCCGGCAGCTGAACACGAGGTCATTGTCGTCGTTGACGGGTCGACCGATGGCACCGCTGAGGCGCTCCGCCAGCTTCGTCCCCCCTGTTTGTTGCGCATCATCGAACAGCCGAACTACGGTCCTAGTGCCGCCCGGAACAATGGCATTCAAGCGGCGCGGGGCGACTTGCTTCTCTTTATTGACGACGACATTATATGCGGCCCACGCCTCTTTACGCAGCACGTTGCCGCACACGCCGATTTGGAGCCTGCTGTCGTGTACGGATCGATTTCTGTTGCGCCAGGGACTCCCCCTTCTGTTCTCAAGTATGCCACCGTAACTTGGTACCAGGAGTATTATGGCCATCTTGAGTCTCAAATGGGACTGAAGTGGCCCGAAGACGTTTATCTTATCAGCAATAGTTCAGTGCCTCGGTCTACGCTCGTCGCCTGCGGCGGCTTCGACGAGAACATGCCGGCGAAGGAAGATTACGAGTTAGGCCTTCGCCTATGGAAGATGGGAGTGCAGTTTAGATATCAGCGGCAAGCCATGGCATACGAGTTCTACCTGAAATCAAGCCGCTGTGCTTTGTGCAACGATGGCAAAACCTTTGGCAAGACGGAGGTGTTGCTTTCCCGCAAGCATCCTGACTACCGTCCGTATTCGGCGTTGGCGGGACTGGGAAGAATCGTGGGGTGGCGGCGCTTGTGGCGGCGCATCGGTGTGGGGCTTCCGGTGAGCCCGGTGGGCGCACTCATTCCGCCCATTTGGATATGTGACAAGCTGTGCCAGTTGCCTAACATGCAGAAGGCTGGGCATTACTTGCTGGGTGTTGGGCGTGGCGTGGCGGAGTTTCGTAGCGCGGCCAGGGAAGCAGGTTCCTGGAAAGCCTTACAGAGAGAATTTGGGATGCGTCTCCCCGTGCTGCTCTATCACCACGTGGGGCCTCCGCGGCCTGGAACCCTTGCTGGTCTGACCGTTTCCCCCGAGCGGTTTGAGCGTCATGTGCGCTGGCTCGCTCGCCGCGGCTATACCGGCATCTGTCCCGCCGATTGGCTCCGCTGGCGCCGGGAAGGGAAAGGCCTTCCGGATAAGCCTGTTCTATTCACTTTTGATGACGGGTACGCGGATCTCGTCGACTATGCCTTGCCCGTACTCCGGCGTTTTGGTTTCGGAGCGGCAGTCTATGTCGTCACTGGACAGTTGGGAGGTACGAATGCTTGGGATGAGGCACGTGGTTATGGCACGCACCGACTTATGACCGCTGAACAGATCCGCTATTGGGCCTCGCAGGGAATCGAATTCGGCGCGCATGGCCGGACGCACGCTGATTTGACAACGCTCTCCGCAAATGAGCTGTCGGAAGAAGTGGTTGGCAGTGGGAAGGATCTGGAGTCGATCTTGGGGGCTCGGGTGGTTTCCTTTGCCTACCCTTACGGATTCCACAACCAGGCTGTGGACGACTGCGTTCGGGGTGCTTTCGATTTGGCCTTCATTGCCGACGATAATGACGAGGGATTAAATCATCTTCAAACGGATCCACACCGGCTGTTGCGTACGACGGTCCAGACCAATGATTCCTGGCTGGCTATGGAATGCCGCGCGAGGTTGGGCCGCAATCCTTTCCTTAACCTGCGGATGCGCGTTGGCCTGCGTTCACGCCTTAAACGTGCGGTGCGTCGGATCTTCAGCCGCAGAAAACCGTGACCCCGCGGAGAGCTTTAGCGTTCCCGGTTGAGTGAATTATTTGATGGTGCTATCCCATGAAGCTTGAAGGGTCGTTTTGGAAGTGGAAGGGAAGATGGTTGATGGGTTACAAGTTGATACTTCCTCGAGCGGAGCTGCCATGACCGCACCATTGAAGCTTTCGGTGGTGATGTCAACCTACAACCGCCGAGACACCTTGGTTTCCAAAAGTCTTCCCGCCATCTTCGCGCAGGACTTGCCGGCGGACGAATACGAAGTAATTGTAATCGTTGACGGGTCGACCGACGGCACGGGGGCGGCGCTCCGTGAACTTCACCCATCCTGTGCATTGCGCATCATCGAGCAGCCGAATCGGGGCCTCAGTGCCGCCCGGAATACCGCGATCGGCATGGCGCGGAGCGACCTGGTTATCTTCATTGATGACGATATCATCTGCAATCCTGACGTCTTCCGGCTGCACGTCGAGGCGCACACCGGCCCAGATCCCGTCGTGGTCCACGGCTCTCTCTTACTCGCCCCCGGGAATCCTGACTCGATTCTCGCCCGCGCCAACGAATCGTGGTACCGACGGTATAATTGCCGCCTTGAGTTGCAGGGCGGGCTGAAGTGGCCGGCTACGACGTTTTTGATCAGTAACAGTTCGATGCTGCGTTCCACGCTTCTCGCTTGCGGTGGTCTTGATGAGGACTTGCCGGCGAAGGATGATTTCGAATTGGGCCTGCGATTATGGAAAATGGGCGTCCGATTTCAGTATCTCCCTGCCGCAGTGGCCTTTGAGCTTTCGGTGAAGCCTTCGCGATCCTTTCTGTTCAGGGACGGGGAAGCATTCGGCAGAAGTGAAGTAAAGCTCTGCCGTAAGCACGCCGTCTACCGTCCGTGTTCTGACCTGCTGGCGGGGTTGGGGAGGACGGTGTGGTGGAAGCGGTTCTCCCGGCGATCAGCCCTTCAGTTCCCTGTGTCGCCCTCGCATCTATTGATGCCGCCTATTTGGGTGTGTGAAAAGCTGTGTCGGCTATCGGTCGCCCAAAAAGCTGGCTTGCGCCTCCTGGAAATTGGCCGTCGCACGGAGGAGTTCCGTGCCGCCCTCAAAGAAGCGGGCTCGTGGGAGGCTTTGCAGAAGGAGTTTGGGATGCGGTTGCCGGTGCTGCTCTATCATCACGTGGGTCCGCCGCGGCCTGGAACCCTTTCCGGTCTGACCGTTTCCCCCCGGAAATTCGAGCAGCAAGTTCGATGGCTTGCGCGCCGAGGCTATCAAGGAATCCGTCCCGCCGACTGGCTGCGTTGGCGTCAGGAAGGAAAGGGCCTTCCCGATAAGCCAGTGCTGCTGACTTTTGACGACGGCTATGCAGACTTGGTCGAATATGCCTTGCCGATTCTGAAGCGCTATGGTTTCGGCGCTGCGGTTTACATCGTAACCGGACAACTGGGAGGGACGAACGCTTGGGATGAGGTCCGGGGTTCCGGCACGCACCGGCTCATGACCGCTGAGCAGATTCGTTATTGGGCCACACAGGGAATTGAGTTCGGCGCGCATAGCCGTACGCACGCGGATTTGACAAGGCTCTCGGTAAAGGAGTTGTCCGAAGAAGTGGTCGGCAGTGGGAAAGATCTTGAGTCTCTTCTAGGGTCGCGAGTCATTTCTTTCGCCTATCCTTATGGTTTCCACAACCAGGCGGTGGACGACTGTGTTCGGGGAGCCTTCGACCTGGCCTTCATCATCAATGATAAGGACGAGGGTTTGAATCATCTTCTGATTGCCCCCCACCTTTTGCGGCGGACCATGGTGCAGACTGCCGATTCCCTTGTCGCCTTGGCTTGCCGTGTGCGGTGGGGTTGGATGCCCTTTGAAAACCTACGGGTCCGGATTGGCCTGCGCACACGTCTCAAACGTGCGGCCCGTTTCATTCTTGGCGGGAAAAAGTGACGTTATAGATTTCTGCAGAAGCGGTGGTGAACACGAGTCCCGCTGGTCCAGTGAATTCCCTCACGGACATCCCACCTGGCAGGGTACGCTTTACCGCAAGCGAGAAAAACGACATAATTATTGCTATGACTGCGAGTCAAAGGGTCGCTTTGCTCACGCTCAGGCAGCCAGGCAGCGGGAGCAAGAGCAGCGACCACTTCAAAATTGGGAACCGCGGAATCCGGGCGAGGGAATTCGCAGACCGGGGAAATATGAATTTACATGTCATGATCCCAGCCGGATCGGAAGCAATGCCGCCACTGGGAAAACCGGTGAAACCACGTTCTTCCTGGGTTCCAGACACTGTCACCTTGCTTTTCTTGTTGGCCGCGCTCATCTTCCTCTATGCTTTTCTTTTCGTTCCGCCCTTTATCCCCATCGACCACTATGGTGATGGCTTGGTCTATCTTGGCGACGCGATGCGGATGTGTAAAGGCGAGGTGATGTACCGGGACTTCTTTCAATTCTCGGCCCCGGGCACCCCCGTTGTTTACTTTCTGTTGTTCAAGATCTTCGGACCTCGGCTGTGGCTGCTCAGCCTGGCGCTCCTGCTCCTGGGGATTGGCCTGACGTGGCTCGGTATCGTGATCGCCAGGAAGGTGATGCGGCCGAACCTTGCGTTGCTACCGAGTGCGATCTTCCTGGTGGGCGTGTATAAGAACCTGCTCGACGCCACGCACCACTGGTACAGTTTGCTAACGGCAACCGCCGCGCTTGCCGTGCTGATGGAACGGCGGACTGCGGCACGGATTGTTGCGACCGGCTTTCTTTGTGGCCTTACTGCGTGCTTCACCCAGTCGACGGGGTTGGCTGTTACCGTGGGTTTTGCCGCCTACCTGTGGTGGGAATCACGGGGAAGGCGGGAGGGTTGGCACGATTTGCTCAAGAAAGAGGCTTGGCTGTTAGGGGGCATCCTCATCGCCCTTGTGGGCGTGAACGCCTATTTTGTATGGAAGGCTGGGCTTGCCCGGTTTCTCTGGTGCACAATTGCCTTCGGCCTTAAGTACCATCCCAAACAGATGGACGAAAACTCTTTCTGGGTGCTTACAAATGACTTGCCGGTGCTTGCCTGGCAGGCGAATGTATTTTTGCGCCTCGCCACTTGGTTGCTGATTTTTGTGGTGGTCCCTCTTGTTCCCATTCTGTTTCTTGGCCGCTACTGGCGGAAATCCGGGAACAAGCCAAGGGAGTACTGGGAACGGCCGATGATGCTGGCGATCATAGGCTCATTGATGGTTCTTAGTGCCGTTCCTGCCCCAGCATCTATTCGGATGGCTTCCTGCACGCTACCGGGCATCGTACTCCTGCTTTGGTTCCTCGATTCTCCCCGAAGATTCGGCCGGGCCGTCGCCGCCGTGCTTGTCACGGGTATTCTCCTCGTCATTCCTCATGGGGTGGCAAGGTTTCAATCCATCGAACGAGGAATACTTACGACGCCCCACGGTCAGCTTGCCGTCGCGGACCGCGATAGCCTTGAGGAGTATGCTTGGGTGCTGCGACACACCCACCCATCCGAGTACCTGTACGAAGCGGCGGCGCCCTATATGTATTTCTACTTGGACCTTCGCAATCCCACGCCTCTGCCTCTTTTAACGAACAGCGGTTATACGACGCCGGAGCAAGTCACGGTTGCGGCGAAAGGCCTGGAACTGCATCGGGTTCGGTACGTTGTGTGGTCGCCTTCGCTGGACACCATCCCGGACTGGGAACGGCCTTCAGACAGTCATGTCGGCCCGCTGCGGGACTATGTCCACCGCCATTATCGGTTGGTCAAAGTCTTCACCAACTCAGATGAAGTCTGGGAAATGGCAGCAGAGTAGGCGTTAGACTGGACAATAAGCTCCGCATTGACTTGCAGGTAAGAGCCGGACATGCCGCCATCTGAGAAGAACATTTCTGAAATGAAATCGGCAGCCAAGCTGACTACAGAGGTACAAGGACCGGAACATGCTGGGCCGGAAGGTGGAGACCAATCCTGCCGGGCAATTGATGCCCGGACTCTCCTTTTCCTGTTGGCTGCGCTGATTTTCCTTTACGCCTTTCTCTTTATCCCGCCCTTCATTCCCATCCACCGACACATCGATGGCCTGATTCTCGTGACCGATGGGAAGCGGATGTTCGAAGGTGCAGCGATGTACCGGGACTTCTTCCAATTTACGACCCCGGGTACCCCCCTCGTCTATTTCCTTCTCTTCAAGTTGCTGGGGCTCCATCCCTGGATACCGGATCTGACGCTCCTGCTCCTGGGACTTGGACTGGCTTGGCTGGGGGTGGTGGTTGCGAAGAAGGTCATGCGTTCCAGCCTCGCGCTGCTCCCGAGCGCCATTTTCCTCGTTGGTGTGTATAAGAACCGGCTCGATCCCACTCATCACTGGTACAGTCTGCTTACCGTGATGGCGGCGATAGCCGTGCTGACGGAGCGGCGGACTCCGGCGCGGATTGCCGCAGCCGGTTGTTTCTGCGGCCTCACCGCCTTTTTCACGCAGTCGCGCGGATTGGCGGCGGTCATTGGGTTCGGAGTCTTCCTGTGGTGGGAATCCTGGCAGAAACGGGAAACGTGGCGCGGATCGCTCAAGCGAGAGGCCTGGCTGGTGGGAGGCCTCCTCGCCACCCTCATCGCCGTGAACGCTTATTTCGTCTGGCAGGCAGGGTTGGCGCGCTTTCTCTGGTGTACGGTGATCTTTGGCATCAAGTATTATCCCAAGTCGACAGATAACAATTTCCTGGTTGTAACGCAAACCTTCCCTAAGTTCTTATCCCTGCGTTATTTCCTTTTGGGACTCGTGCACTGGCTTTTCCTCTATGCAGTCATTCCTTTCACCTACCTTCTGTTCTTCGCGCGTTACTGGCGGGAGTCCGGGAAAAAGCCCACGGAATACTGGGCGCGCCCGATGTTGCTGGCCGTAGTGGGTTTCTGCATGCTCTTGGGTGTGGCTCCATCCGCAAGCCTTACCCGGATGGCTTCCAGCGTTTTGCCGGGTCTCATCCTCTTGGGTTGGTTCATTGATTTTCCCGGTAAGCTCGCTCGGACCCTTGCCGGCGCGCTTGTGGTGGCTGTCCTGCTGCTGGCTCCCCATGCCGTAGCGACAGAGCAATCCCAGGAGAAACATATCCTCGCGACACG
>JARLGN010000593.1 GCA_031292775.1 Acidobacteriota bacterium
CCACCCCAGCACCAATGAGGGAACAAGGAGTTGGCGGGCCTCCGTCAAGCCTATACGCCCTCCCACCCCGCCCAGGTAAAATGCGCTCAAAAGCACCAGCACCGTGGAACTCCAGCCAGCGGTGCGGAAGGGCTGAAGCCCCATGGCCTCGGTCCAAAAACGCATGATTATAACCACTCCCAGCGCGGCGCCCGGAGCCACCGTCACCGGCCATCGCCATAGGACGTGAACAATCGCCATCAGCAGCAGAACAATCAGAAACAGCACTCCGGCTTCGACGGTGTGCCCGAACACGTGCCCGGCAAGATGACGCCAGTTACCGGCAAGGTCTTCCGCGCCGGCAAAATGGCTCCGCTGGAGGCGAAAGACGGCAGCAATAATCGTCGCCACAATAATCCAGGCTTCCGTCCATGCGGCAAGGATCAGCGCCGGGACCGGCAGTTGCGTGAACCTGGTTAAGCCGCCCCGCAGCGGCCCGACCGCGGCAACGTAAATTGCCACAAAGAGCAGTCCTATGGTGCTGGAAACAAAGCGGGCAATATCCTGCGGCACTCCGGCAACTTCTAAAACAAATCGCGCCACGACCAATATCGCCAGCATGGCCATTGCCCGACGCATAAGTCCAGTAAATGGGTTCCGAGTGAGTTCTCGTGCTTTCGAAGACATGGCACCCCCTTTCGAGATTGCGGTAGACGTCAAATGGTATACGGTAGACGGGAAACGGCTTCTTTTCCCCGTCTACCGTCTACCGTATACCGCCTACTTTCTTTTCGCCTTAAATTCCGAACCCGCTTTCCACGCCGGGTAGGTTGTTGCATTCGCCACCCGGCAGCCGACCTCTCCCAGAAGGCTCAAGTCCTCCACGGCCCCGCTCAGATCCCAGTACGGTTTGATCTTGTCAGAAGGCTTGTGGTAGTCCTCGTTGGTGTACTTATCTCGCATCTGGAGCCCCCACCCTGCCGGCTTCCCGTTGAATTGCACGCCGCTGTTGGGGTCGAGCGCTGGCACTCCCTGCTTGGCAAAGTTGAAATGGTCGGAGCGGAAGTAGAAGCCCTTCTCCGGTTCGGCGTCAGGCTTCACCACCCTTCCCTGCTCCGCCGCCACCGAGTTCACCACGTCGTCGAGAGTCGACTGGCCCAGTCCGATCACCTCAATGTCCTTGGTGCGGCCGAGGACGTTCATCCCGTCAATATTGATTTCCGCCAGGGTTTTCGACAGGGGATAGAGTGGGTGTTCGGAGTAGTATTGCGAGCCCAGCAACCCCTTTTCCTCTGCCGTCACCGAAAGAAACAGGATGGAGCGGCGCGGTGGAGGTTGCATATGCCCAAACGCGTTCGCCAGTTCCACCATGCCCGCAACCCCGGAGGCATTGTCCACAGCCCCATGATAAATCTTGTCCCCATTAACTTCCGGGCCGATCCCCAGGTGATCCCAATGCGCGGTGTAAATCACATATTCATCTCGCAGGTTGGGATCAGAACCCACAACTTTTCCCACTACATTTTTCGAACTGATGGTGCGAATGGTGTTCTGAAGTCCCAGCGACGCTCGAACCTTCAGGTCGACGGGGTGGAAATCCCGGTTGGCGGCAAACTTCTTCAGCGTGTCGAAATCCTTGCCCGCCAAAGCAAACAGAGCCTTTGCCTTTTCATAGGTAATCCACCCTTCCACGGCGCATCGCGAAGCCCCGTGGTCGGCCGTCACCAGGCTAAACTGCTCGCCCGAATTGCTGCTTCGCACCACGCCCCACGGGTATCCCGCCGGACCGGTCTGATGCACAATCAGGCATCCAAGTGCGCCTTTTGCCGCCGCCTCCTCAAACTTATAGGTCCAGCGACCGTAATAGGTCATTGCCTTGCCCTTGAATGACTTTTCATCCAGCTTGGAAGGATCCTTTGGGTCAGGCACGGGTGGGTCGTTTATCAGCACCACAAGAATTTTGCCCTTCAGATTCATCCCCTTGAAATCGTCCCAATGGTACTCCGGGGCCACGACGCCATAACCCACAAACACCATGTCAGCCTCAACGCTGACCGCCGGCTCCACGCGTTTGGTCCAGGCAACAAAGTCATCGGCGAATTTAAGCGTTTCATGCTTCCCTGCGGCATCGTCCGTGAACACCAACTGCGCTTGCGGATCAGCTTTAATGCCCACCATCGGGACGCTCTGAAAGTACGTGCCATCAGGGTTTCCAGGTTTCAGGCCCGCTTTCTTGAATTGCTCTTCGATGTACCCGGTGGCAAGCTGCTCCCCCTTGGAAGCAGGCGCGCGCCCCTCGTATTCATCAGAGGCGAGAACCTTGATGTTCTCCAAAATCCTCGCCGGACTGATCTGCTTCCAGTGGGATTGCCACGGGGCATCGGACACCGCCAACAGAGTTCCCAAAACCAGCGGCACCCCAGCCGCAAGGCAACAGAAGTGCTTTACCCATTCCATGTTGTAATTCTCCCGAATAGAGATCGGCGTGCGACTTACGCGCGTTTATTTCTTCCCTTGATTGAGCAGGCGCTCGTAATTGGCCTTGATACCTGCCTCATTGGGCGCGAGCAGATAGCCCGCGCGGTATTCCTGCAGTGCTCCCTGCGGATCTCCCTTGGTTTCCAGCGCCCAGCCCAGCATGTTGTGGTAATAGGGATGATTGGGGTCGCCTTGCAGGGCCAAGCGAGCCTCTGCAACCGCCTGATCGGGCTGTTTTTTCTGGATGTAATACCAGGCAAGATGATAATGCGCCAAATGGTATTTCGGGTCGGCTTGAAGAATCGCAGTCAGGTCCGGCAGCGCGGCATCGGGCTTGTTTTCGCCCAACAACGCCCAAGCCGCGTAAATGTGTGCCAGGGCAAGCGAGGGATTCAATCGCAACGCCTCGCGGCACTCCGCCACGCAGCCTTCCGCATCACCCTTAAAGAGGAGCGCATGCGCCAGCGGCATGTGGAGGTCCGCGTTCTTGGGGTCGAGACGAATGGCCGCGCGCGCTTCCCCAACGGCTTCATCGTACTTCGCCTTGCTGTCGAGTTCCCAGGCTGCGCTGACGTGATACCAGGCACTATTGGGGTTCGAGCGCAGCGCCTCCCGGTATTCCGCCAGGGCGCCATCGTGGTCGCCCTTTTGGCTCAGCGCCCATCCCACCATCATGTGGTTGTCGCCGACGGCGGGGTCCAGCCGTACCGCTTCGCGTCCTTCCGCCAGCCCCTCGTCGGGCCGGAGCTCCAGGTTCAACGCCCAAGCCAGGCGTAAATGGTTGTAAGAATTGTTGGGGTCAAGCTGCACGGCCTTGCGCGCTTCCGGCTCCGCCTCCAATGGCTTGCCCTGCAAGTTCAGGGCCCAGGCCACGCGTTCATGCGCGGGGGCATTATTGGGGTCTTGCAGGATGGCCTCGCGCCCTTCCGCGATGCCCTGATCGTATTGGCCTTTGGCATTAAGCGCCCACGCCAGGTGGTCGTGCCCCCAGGGGATTTTCGGATCGATCTGCAAGGCCGCGCGCGTCTCCTTGATGGCCTCATCGTACTGGCCCTTCAGCATCAGAGCCCACACCAACCGTTCATAACCCCAGGTAGCCGTGGGGTCGAGCAGAACGGCTTCCCGCGCTTGGGCCAGGCCCTCATCAGGCTTGCCCTGCAAAAGGAGTATCGCCGCGAAGACTTCGTGAGCTACGGCGTTATTGGCATCCAGTTCCAGAGCCGCGCACACCTCCTTGGTCGCGTCGTCCAACTTGCCTTGGTCCCTCAGCGACCACGCCAGCACGGTGTGGGCATCGGAACTCCGGGGAGCCAGGCGCAAGGCTTCGCGTGCCTCTTGGGCGCCCTCGTCATACTTCTTCTGCCAGTTGAGCGCTGCCGCCAGCGTGTCGTGAGCGCCAAAGTTGTTGGGGTCGAGTTCCAGCGCCTTGTGGCACTCGGCGATGGCGCCGTCCCAGTTGCCTCCGCGCATCGCCCCCACGGCAGCCACGAAATGCACATGCGGGCTGTCGGGTGCAAGCTCCAGGGCCTTGCGCAATTCCGGCTTGGCTTCCTCCAGCTTGCCATTTTGATAAAGCGCCCACGCGCAATTGGCGGGGGCGTTGCCGTTCTGGGGATCCAGGCGCGCGGCCTCGTGGCATTCATCGAGAGCGCTCGCATAATCCTTTTTCAACAGGAACCCCACGGCCAAAATAGCGTGGGCTTCGGAGTTGCGGGAGTCAATCTGCACAGCCTGCCGGCCTTCGGAAATCACACCTTCGTGGTCACCGTTGATCACCGACTGCTCCGCGCGGTCCATATGTTCTTTCACCTGCGCGGCTTTTTCGGGCGAACCCGAACCCACTCTTCTGGCTCTGCCCAGCGCGCTGATTAGAATATCCTTGGCTCCGGCCTCCCTCAAGTTCTTGATGAAGTCTTCGCTGGGCTCAAAATCGATTCCGTACTGCCCCACCAGATCAGCAAGGCGCTCGCTGGTCACATCGTTGTGCAGGAGCTGAAGAATGTTTTTCTGGGTGAGCGGCTTCGGCGCAGGCGGGACCTGGGCGAAGATGCTGCTGACGGCAATGAAAATCACGAGGATGGTCTTAAGGTTCATCATAGGCCTACTTGCCTTGTGGACGGACGCGCGGACGGGAGCCGCTCGATTGATCCTTACAGGGGGTTGCCAAAGTCAGTGATTTGCTGACCGTGGGGTCTTCTTGCGCACCATCCGAGTCGTTGCCACTTACCTTTCACAAAGCTGACCCATGAAACCATTGACCCGTGATAGACCCGCAGTTTACACCCCGGTACCCGGAAGCTCAACTGCTTGGTCAGCAAAGACCCACCTCCCCGCATCGGCGCACGGATGGGAATAGACAAGGCTTCTTCTCCGCGTCTCAGCGCCTCGCGTTTAAGCTCGTAGCTTTACTTTCCGGTGGGGAGGCTGGCCAGGAAGTCGGTCACGGCTTTTTCGTAGGGCTCGCGGGCCTGGTTAAATCCCTCGCCGTGGCGGTGCCCGGGCAGGACAACAATCTTCTTCAATGGACTTTGGGCGTGGGCGTAAAGATTCCGGGCGATTGATGGGGGCATGCGGCGATCACCTTCGACGGCAACAAACAGAATGGGCCGGTCGCCAATGCGCTCGGTGGCTTTCACCAGGTCGAAGTCGGCGGGATGGAAGTTGCCACGCCACGCCGTCCAATAAGCCACCTCGTAGGCAATGGGGAAGCCCGGGAGATGCAAAAAGAGTTTCAAGTGGTGGCGCATGGTTCCCATCATTGAATCGAAAGAGCTATCGGAAATGACCGCGGAGATGTCCGGTGATTCGGCTGCGGCCATCAGCGCTGACGAAGCTCCCATCGACACGCCCCACACCACCACCGGACGCGCCGCCTGCTGCTGTTCGAGAGCGTAACGCACCGCTCCTTCCACATCCAACCGTTCCTGATACCCCAGCGTGGTGATCGTTCCACCGCTCCTCCCCTGGTGGCGAAGATCGAAGAGCACCCCGTTATATCCCAGGCTATGGCCAAACACGGCGTCGGGCAGCATTTCGATGCGGGTACGATTGAGCCCGTGGCAATAAACAATTGTGCCGAGCGCCGTGCCTTCAGCAGGAATGTACCAGCCCTTCAGGTGGATTCCGTCGGGCGAAGTAAATTCGATCCAGCGGAAATCGAGGTTGTAGGATTTCGGCGTCTGGCCATCGTTGAGGTCAGGATAATGAAACTGGTTGTGCGTGATCATTGCCGTGAAGAACCAGGGCACTACCAGAAGGAAGAATGCAGCCACCAGCGCGGCCAGGATCAACAAAACATTTCGGGCAATTTTCAAGACTCGCGACTGGGACGGCATCCATTCCTCCTCAGCTCTTGCATTGGATCATTGCCCCTTCGGCTCAACAATGTGGGTCGCCAGCAGAACCACCACCAGTGCCGTCATCACCGCGCAGAGCGAGGTTACGGCAGCGTACCCGGACCTTTGAAATAGCAATCCGCCCACGTAAGCCGTGGCGCCAATCCCCATCTGCGAGGATATATTCCGCAAGGCGATGAACGAACCGCGCTGCGCCGCGGGGACCATCTCCGTCATCAGCGCGGTCAAGGGCCCTTGCCGGAATGCCGCTCCCAGACTCGCCAGCGCGAACACCCCCAGCAATCCCAGACCCCACGGCAGGAAGGGGACGAAAGCGACTGCCACCGCGAGCAGGATATTGCTGGCGATGGATACGACGCGCTTTCCCCAACGGTCGGACAGAATCCCGCCCAATGGTGCGCTACCCACTGCCACGATGCCGCCCAACATGAAGACCCATCCAATGGTACGCGTGGGAAGCCCGAACCGGGTGTTCAACCACTGGCCGATGTACGTGAGGAAACCCACCAGGCCACCCGACACCAGGAAGGCAATCACCAGTGCGGCGGCAGTGTCACGCCGGGTCAGAAAGGAACGGAAAGCCCTGGCCGCACCACGCAACTTTTCCGTGGAGGGCTGGGGATTCAACCGCTCGCGGGGCAGACGCAAGGTGGCAACCGTGGTCACCACGGCCAATCCGCCAAAGAAGAGGAACGCGCGCCGCCAGCCAAAGTGGTCGGCAATCTGCGCGGCAATGGGTACACCCAGGATTGGCGCGGCAAAGTACGCGGAAGAAATCAACCCTATGGCTCGCCCACGCACGTTGTAGGCAAACCAGTCGGCGGCAAAAGTGATGGAACAGGTAGACAAGGTGCCAGCCGCCAGACCCGTCAGGGCCCGCGCCAGCATTAACTCATTCAGAGTGCGGCTCTGCGATGCAGCCCAAGAAGCCACGGCAAAGAACGCTCCTCCAGCCAGCAGAAACCGTCGCCGCCCGAAATGATCGGAGAGCATCCCGGAGAAGAACGACGCCACCGCCGCCGCCAGGGAATACACCACCACCAGCAATCCCGCCGTGGAAACACTGACGCCAAACGATTTGACCAACGATGGCAAAAGCGCGGCGATCATCTGGTTGTCAGCTAAACCCAGGAAGAGAAGCAGAAAGAGATTGGCGATGACCATCGAGTCCATAAATGTCAGGGGCTGGGTTCCGGGGGACTGGGTCCTGGGGAGAAGCCGGGACACTTCCCCCAGCACCTAGTCCCCAAACCCCAGCACCTTTACTCAAAGTGGTGCAAGTCGAGCTTGATGGCCGCCTTGTCAGAGAAATCCATGACGCCGGCCGCGGCAATTCCGACGGCCACTACAATCGCATCACTGATCTCGTGCTTGGTCGCGCCCAACTCCAGAGCCTTCTTGATGTGTCCTTCCAAACAGCCCTCGCACTTGGCCACCAGGGAACATCCGATGGCGATCAGTTCCTTGGTCTTCAGATCGAGCGCGGAGGGTTTGAAGTAACTTTCCTTGTAGAAGGACAGGTAGATGTTGCGAATCCTCGGTTCGATCATGCTCATTGAAGCCGGTGGGTTCTTCTTTCCCATGGGATCATCAGTCACCATACAGAAACCTCGCTCCTTGGTTTTTTAATTAGCATACAGCCCCGCTCCGTTTTTGCATACTCCGCATTTTTTCAGAATGGATAGCCGGGAATCGAAAGGTAAGGACCGCCAGCAGCGCCTCATCGCGAGGGCGCGCGCGTTAACTCCAGTGGCGTCGCCGGGAGCGCGGTTACCAATTCGGGGATTTCAAAACGGATGGCAGTTCCCTTCCCCGGTTGGCTATCAATCTTCATCACGAAGTCCTGGCCGTAAACCACCTTGAGGCGCTCCCGCACGTTGCTGATGCCGATCCCGCTGTCGTAGACCTGTGTTTGCCTCTGTTCGGAAATTCCCACGCCATCATCGATAACTTCCACAGTCAAGCGACCGTTGCCGTGTTTGGCGCGAAGGGTGATGGTGCCGCCCTCGATCTTCGGCGCGATGCCGTGGCGCAGGGCGTTCTCCACGAGCGGCTGCAAAATCATGCTCGGCACAACCATGTCCAGGGTCGCGGGATCAATTTCCTTGAGAATATGAAGCTTGTCGCGCCCGAATCGCACCACTTCAATGTCCAGGTAGTCGTCGATGAAATCCAACTCCTGTTGGAGGGGCGAAAAGTGGACCTGGGCCTTCAACCGGCGGCGCAGAATGTTCGAAAGCTTCAGCAGCACCGTTCGCGCCATGTCGGGGTCGAAGCGAATCAGCGAGGAAATTGTATTCAGGGTATTAAAGAGAAAGTGGGGATTGATCTGGCTGATCAAGGCGTCCATGCGCGCCTGGAGCAGCGCTTTTTCCTGCTCCACCAGCTTGCGCTCAATGCGCGTGGTATTCCACATTCTCACCGGCAAGCTCACACCAATCAATGTGGCCAGGACG
>JARLGN010000594.1 GCA_031292775.1 Acidobacteriota bacterium
CCAGTTCCTGTGCGGTCTTGCGAATGTCCCAGAGAAAGCGCTCAGAAGCTTCAGGGGTGTCAACCACCAAGCCCGCGAAGGTGGGGAGCATTGTCACCGGGTCATAGCCACGGCGGCTCTTGAACTCCTGCTGAAAGTGCGGAGACCAGTTTTGCGAACTCATCTCCCAACTGTCGAAATGCAGGCCCACTAGCCCGCGGCCGGGATGCTGGGGCGCGCCGGTCTTTTTCAACAGGGAGACGATATAGGCATCGAAGTGCGCGTCCATTGCACCCGCGTCGAACTTGTCAGACTCGAGCCCGAGTCCGGGTTTGGGAGAAGGGCGCGTGGTTTGGCCGGTCAAAGTGCGCCCAAATCGCAGGATTGTCCAACTTCCCTGAGGTGCATTCCAGTTCAAAGTACCATCCGGCAAGAGTTTGCCGCTGAGGTTAAATACCTTTTGCGAGGCCACGCAGCGTTCCGCCGGAACTGCCTCGTAACTGTCTTCACTGGGCAGGAATGGCCGCACCCAGGCACGCTTGGTGTACGGGCCGGGAATCTGGGAGGAATAGGAGCCGCGGGTATAGAGCGCCTTCTCATCGATATCTCGAATGGAAGCGCCTCCGGCCGGAGTGGGAAATGCGAGCACGTATTCGTCGCGATAAAACTCCTTGAAAGTCTTGAGCAGATCGGGAGAGAGGGTGTCTTCGCCGAAAAACGGCGTGTGAGGCGGCGGTTGCGGCAGGCGGGCACTGAACGCGGCTGGCCCCTCCACAACGGTCTGGCTTGCCACGAGGTGCTGCATCGATTGATCCGGACTGACCCAAGGGCCACCCGTACCACACCAGCCGGGTCCGGCCGCAAGCGCCAACTGGAGGCCAAGACGGTCGGCATGCGAGAAAGCAAGACCGACAAGTTCCTGCCAGGGTTCGCTCATGAATTCGACGGGGCCGGGCTCAATCCCGATTCCCGCCTCGAGGAAGATTCCTCCGCCCAAGCCCGCTTTTTTCATCGCTTCGAGATCAGCCGCCATTCCTTCCCGGGTTAGATGGCCGTCCATGAAATACCAGTAAACCCACGGGCGCGCATCATCAGGGGGCTGGTTAAACTCCAGGACGGCTCGATCCTGATCGTTTGCGTCCAGGCTCAGTAGCTTTTGCGGCATGCCCATGGCGGCTACGCCAATGGCCGCCGATTTCAAGACGTCTCGCCTGCTGATGTTGCCGCTCAAGGTTTCCTCGCTTTCAAATTCCATCCGATTCTTGAGTACGACCGCCGATTAAGAAATGGAAGAACGACCGAATTCTGCCTCGTCCTTGTTAGTGAAACCTAGCTTGAGTCATCGCATGAATTCTATGCGATTCAGTGTTCCCGCGAGTAGCGGACCATTGCCCTCAAATTCTCATAGGGGCTGGCGGGCGGCACCTCACACCCGCAATTCACAATGAAATACTTGCCGCACACCGCATGACAGCGTGCGACCGCCTCGTAAACCTGTATGGGCGTGCCCTCCAACATGTCGGTGATTGTAGAAATGTTGCCGCTTATGACGCGTTCACCAAGTTGCGATTTCATTTTTGCCAAGTTGGACGGAAAGTCAATTTCGTAGATGTCGACGGGCAATTCGCTCATCGCCACACCAAGCAGGGTCGTCTTTCCACACATATGTGATCGAGTCAACACTTCTGGATGATTTTCTTTGATGTGTCGGTAAACCCTCATCTGCTCGCCGTGAACGAACCGTTTATATAAGATCGGTCCTTGCATACTGGCTGCAGCGTCGCTCATCCCGATGGTGTCTACCCCCGCAGCGATCTGGGCGTCGGCGTACAAAATGGCAACATCGGCGCAAAAGTGCAGCAGGTCATGGGCGAACTCTGGGTCATCGAAAAAATCGGTCATAATGCGATTGATTCCACGGAGTTCCGCTGCCAACGCCAGCGGGCCTTCCACCCAACCGACAATTGAAACTTCTTGTCCGGCCTCGCGACGCATCATTTCAATGGCTCGAATGCGATCGTACATCCGCCCGGCAGTATCCAGGTTTGGAAGGCGAAACTCCGCCAGGCGCGCCTTGTTGGCCAATGCCGCCCGAGACTCCTGGATTGCCGGGCCCTGGTTCTCAAACCACTCGATGCTTCCATCTCCTGCAATGTCGATCACTTCACGCGCAGGGTCTGAGCATGTCAGCAAGACGTCGATATCGAAATCCCGCCAAACCCGGAGTTGCGCCTCGGCCATTTTCCTGCCATCCCGCGTGTAATCGATATACGGCATATGCGAGTGGCTGGCCGCGAATTGCATCAGCATTGGTTGACAGGCAAGATGGTCGACCGGCTTACCAAACACAGTGTTACGCACCCGCTGCAATGAATCCACAGGCGTCTCCTTCCAAATCCAGAATGTCAATTCTACGTCTTGTATGGAAGGGAGGTCAGATTCGCTTGGCCCACATTGGATTTAGGACCATGAATGGGGACTAAGGATCTTGGCGGCAGGTCGGACACAGCCAATTCAATCTGCACTAACAGGATCACAACCTGGTGCGACGCCTGCTCTTCCCCTTGGGCCACCGCCAGCCATCTCCAGGTTGTCTCTAATTGTTCCCGGTTAGAGGGCCGCCGTACACCGCAGCCGGACCACATCCCCCTCATGAGCCTATACTGCGTCAGATGTGGGAATTTCATTCAGGAGGCACGGCTGTGCGCAGGCATCTACTCGCGATTGTCATCTTTGCAAGTTTTGTATGTGCATCCTCGGCGCAGACGGCGCCGAATCCCAAAGACTACACGGCACACGTGGTGGGTTATGCGCACATGGACATGGCTTGGCTGTGGCGATGGGAAGAGTCCATTCACGACATCATGTACAACACATTCACGAATCAACTCAAGTTGATGAATGAAAATCCGAATTTTACTTTCGCGCAGGATCAGGCGGTCGTTCTTGACTCCATGGAGCACTATTATCCAGACGTCTTCAAGGGTCTGGTTCAACAGGCAAAGACAGGCGGATTCGTTCCCGCCACATCAAGCTGGGTGCAGATGGATGAAAACGTCAGCGACGGCGAATCCATGGTGCGGCAATTCCTCTACGGACAGAAATTCAGCAAGGAGAAATTCGGCCACTACGTCCGCTTCGCCTGGCAGCCGGATGTCTTCGGCCATCCGGTGACGATGCCGCAAATTGCAAGCAAAGCCGGTATCGAGCTCTACTTGTTCGACCGGCCTCATGATCCGACCCGCCCCCGGATCATCTGGTGGCAGGGACTGGACGGAAGCCGAGTGCTGGGCTATTCGACTCCCAGCGAGTATGCGGGCACGTTAAATCATGAGCGCGTCACCGTGCCGGCTATGCAGAGCGCAGATCTTTCAGGTGTGAAAGATATGCTGATCCTCTACGGCGCGGGCGATCACGGCGGTGGACCGAACCCTCAAGACGTCGCCGCCATTGCCACCATGAATGCCTCACCCAATGAAATGCGAGTGAAGCCCACCAACGTCTCGGATTACATCGACACATTGCTGGCCGAAAAGAAGGATTTTCCCATCTATGACAAGGAGCTGAACCCCGTCTTTCCTGGCTGCTACACGACGCAGGTGGAAATGAAGCGCCACAACCGCCAGGCGGAACAACTGCTCCTGAACGCCGAGAAGATGTCGGAAATATCCACTTTCTTTCACTATCGCGACTACTCACCGACCCGCGACTTCAGCGAGGCCTGGAAACTGGTTTTGCTCAACCAGGCTCACGATCTGGCCGCGGGTTCTGGGATCGGGCCGATCTACGCCGACGCTGCTCGCCAGTACCAGGAGGTTTTCGAGCGGGGTAAGCGAGCTCTTGACTTCTCGCTGGAAACTCTCGGCCTTCAGCTCGAAACCCGCGGGGACGGCGTACCCTTGGTAGTCTACAATCCGCAATCGTGGGATCGCACAGACCTCGTCATCGCAGAGGTTTCCGCTTCCTCCCTACCGACGCGAATGGTTGCGGTTCATGATGGAGAGGCAACGCCGGTGCAGATTCTGAAAATGCCCGCGGTGACGGGCACACGCGAGACAGCAACCGTGGCGTTTGTCGCGAAGAACGTTCCTCAGATGGGATTAAAGCTATACCGGCTTGTCGCCGATCACGGCGCTCCCCAAACTGACACACCAAGGAGCTCCGAAGGCAAATCGGCTCTGTTGAGGAGCGGCTCCACGCCGCGGCCGTTCTTGGAAAATGACTTCTTCCGCGTCGAAATTGATCCGAAGACCGGAAACATTGCGAGTCTCTATGACAAGGTGAACAAGCGCGAAACCTTTCATGGAGAAGGCAATTCCCTGACTGCCTGGGAAGATACAGCGGAGCGGGCCAAGATAACTTCAAAGGAGTATGCGGGACCGGCCTGGGATATCGGTTTGACCGGAAAGAAGTGGGAGGTCAATAAGGCCGAAAGTGTGAAGTTAGTTGAACAAGGGCCGGCGCGCGCCACAATTCGCGTGGTGAGACGATTCCGCGACTCCCGGTTTACGCAGGATATTAGTTTGGTTGTGGGCGTTCCACGCGTCGATGTCTCTATGACAGTTGCTTGGTACGAGCGGGCAACTCTGCTCAAGGCCGGATTTCCCGTGGCGCTTCAATCCAGTAAGGTCAGTGCGGAGATTCCTTATGGCGTGATCGAGCGTAGCCAGGACGGCGAAGAGGCTGTCATGGGGAAGTGGGTCGACATCTCGAATGGCGAAGGCGGCGTGGCCATCCTCAACAATGGCCGCAATGGTTATGATGCCAAGGACAATGCCATCCATCTGTCTGTGATTCGCGGCCCCTGGGCGCCCGACCCCCGCGCCGACGAGGGCGACCACACGTTTGGATATTCAATTTACCCGCATCGCGGAGGCTGGCGGGAAGGAAAAGTGGTGTATCAGGCCCTGGCGTTCAACTCCCCACTACTGGCAATGCAGGAGCCCCAACACGCCAGCCCTCAAGAGCAGTGGGCAGGCAAAGACGGCGGCCTGCCAGCATCCTACTCCTTCATAAAGACCAAC
>JARLGN010000085.1 GCA_031292775.1 Acidobacteriota bacterium
GCATTACGCCGCGTGGCGCGACCGGATGGAGTCCCTGATGGCGGAGCCGCGCTCCAGTGTGAAATACTCCAATGTATTTCCGGGCGAGAAGGGCTGGTGAAGCGCTAATGCAATTTGAGTTCGCAACCGCAACACGCATTATTTTTGGTGAAGGCACCGTAAGCCAGGTGGTGCCGGCAGCAAAGCAATGGGGAAGCCGAATTCTACTGGTAACGGGCCACAACCCGGATCGCGCCCAGCGGCTGCGCGCGGACCTCGAAGGTGGAGGCGCAAGGTGTTTCACTTTCGCCGTTAAGGGCGAGCCCACCGTTGACTTGATTGGTCGAGGACTCGATCTGGCGCACGAACGGCAGTGCGATGTGGTCATCGCCATCGGCGGAGGCAGCGTCATCGACGCGGGAAAAGCCATTGCCGGGCTACTCACTAATCCCGGTGATGTGATGGATTACCTGGAGGTGGTGGGCAAGGGGAATGCCCTGCAAAATCCAGCCGCGCCGTTTATTGCCGTGCCCACCACGGCCGGAACGGGGTCAGAGGTTACGCGCAATGCCGTGTTGGGCGTGCCCGAACGGCAAGTCAAGGTCAGCCTGCGCAGCCCACATCTTCTGCCCCGCCTCGCGGTGGTTGACCCGGAATTAACTATTGGTTTGCCGGCGGCGGTGACTGCCAGCACCGGGCTCGACGCACTGACGCAGTTGATTGAGGCCTATGTTTCGATCCGTGCCAACCCCTTGACCGACGGATTCTGCGCGCGGGGTATCCCGCTTGCCGCACGTTCGCTCCGCCGGGCGTTTCATCACGGCCATGAATCGGAAGCGCGGCATGATATGTTGCTTGCAGCGCTGCTCAGTGGGATGGCCCTTGCCAACGCTGGCCTGGGAGTGGTACACGGGTTCGCTGCTCCTCTCGGCGGCAGGTTCACAGCACCGCATGGAGCAATATGCGCGGCCATCCTGCCCTACGGGATAGAAATCAACTTGCGTGCCCTGCGTGCCCGCGACCCACAAAGCGTCGCGCTGCGCCGTTACCAGGAGGTGGGGCGCATGCTCACCGGCTGGCCCGGCGCGACCGCTGAGAACGCAATTGCGTGGACGTGGGAGATTTGCCACGAACTTGAAATCCCCCCTCTGAAGGCCTACGGAGTCGGCGAGCAGGATATCCCGACGCTCATCGCGGAAGCTGCCAAGTCAAGCAGCATGAAAGGGAATCCGCTGGCGCTTACGGCGGAAGAATTAAGCGAAATCCTGACACGAGCGAGAGATTGACAATTTACGATTGTCGATTGATGGATGCCCGAAGGATTAATGATGGACGATGGGTGGGTACGTAAATCGCCAGTTTAGTTTTTCCGCAAGTGGCAATCGAAAATGGACAATCGTCAATTCCGCTCGGTTACAGCTTCTTCCAGGTTCTTCACCACCTCCACCTCAGTTCGCGCGTCCAAGGCGCGTTGCAGGGCGATAAGAGTCGGCCTGAGCTGCCGGCCTTTTGCCAGGTAAAGCTGGTACATCAGCAAATAGTACTTGGTGTAGGTTTCATCAAAGGCCAATCCGGCATTGTTGTTGGCGGGTAAACACCGGTTGAAGGATTTTGGGCTGGGGTTAATGTCCATGCACTGCTGATGAAGTCCCTCCAAAGCCCGCTGTTTTTGCGCCAGCGCGTCGTGCTCGGGGATTTCACCGGATTGGGCGGCGGCGTAAAGCTGTCGCATTTGGGCATGAAAGCGATTCACGATTTCAGCTTTGCGGGCGAAGAGATCCGGCTCGCGCTGAAGGTTTTGAAAGACCTCTGAATTCTTGCCAAACTTCTGCCGCGCCACTTCACTGGCGGTGAGAAATCCGATTAACGTTGCCGACGCTTCGCCGAGAGTCGCCGGCAGTTTGCGTAGCTCCTTGTTGGCGTGAAAGTCTTCGTGGGGAACGACCACCAGAAGACGTTCCACCGACTCATGCTCCAAGGTGGCGGAAACCGGCGTCTTCCCGCTGGCGGCGGCGTCCAGGGCGTAAAAGAACACATCGTATTGTTGGGTGTCGACCGTGCAGCCGGCCTTGGTTCCCGGAGCCAATTGCAGGCCGCCGTAAGAATCGGGCAGCTCCAGCTTGCCGGTATAATAGCAGCGGTAATCGACGGCGGATTCCGTCGACTGCTTGTTGAAGTTCTTCGTCCGGTGGAAGCCCAGTTTCTTTTCCAGGTGCTTTACCGCGCTGACCAGATCTTTTCGGCTGGCGGCTTCTGAATTGGGAGGAGAGTCGGAGGCGCCCGCGCCCAATGCAGATAGCGCCACAAGCACAAGGGTCAATAGCCATAGGCTTGGCGCGGAGTTCGCCGGTCGAGATGCGGGGGGATCAATCCGGGTTGGGTTCACAGATTCATTGTAAACGCATTTTGCATGCGGCTACTTGATATGGCAGCTTGCCATGCCGCGCTTTTCCAAATACTGCTGGTGATAGTCCTCCGCCCGCCAGAATTCCGCAGCCGGAGTGATTTCCGTGACAATGGGCCTGTGAAACTTTCCCGACCGGTCGAGTTCTTCCTTCGACGCGCGGGCCGCGGCTTCCTGCCCGGGCGAGTGGAAAAATATTGCCGTGCGATATTGCTTGCCGTAGTCGGGCCCCTGACGGTTGAACTGGGTGGGATCA